>JAFTMM010000117.1 GCA_017452405.1 Clostridia bacterium
GCACGCCGTAAGCATACGCACGAGAAGTTTATCTCCCGTCTTATCCGTCAAATCGTCGTAATGCGAAAGTATCTGTCTTGCGTAAGGATATTCGCCTGCGTCGAAAACGGAATTCCGCTGGCTAAGTAGTTTATCCAGCTTGCTACGCGCCGAAGATAACATACCGAGAGGCAGTTCGCCCTTTAAATGCGCCACGAACGGATTGCGCTTTTTTGCTTCAACGTATCTGTAATACGTCTCCATCTTACCGCCGAGCGCGCCGTCTATTACTTCCAAAAGCGAAGCGTAGTCTGCAGACATCAATTCCTTGCTAGCAAGCAGACCTTTATAAATCTTAATGTCCTCGTCCGACTGCGTAGGCGCGTAGGACAGGTAATACATATCTATAAGACTGAGTCCGAACTCTCCTTTGACCGACAACGCGCTCGAAATTTGTTCAAGCTTGTCTTTTTCGGCGTTGATCAGTTCACTAACTTCGTCGTGTCTTTGAGTGAGCAGGGCAGACTCCTCAAGTCCGAGAGCCTTATTGTGCGCAGTAAGACAGCGGTCGTAGAACGCGCGACGCTCTTTAATAGGATCAACGAGGAACATAGCCTTTTCGTTCAGCTCACCGAGGCGGTTATAAACCACGTCGAGAGCAGCTTTCTTTTGCGATACGACGAGGACTTTTTTACCCTTGCACAGCGCGTCTGAAATAATATTGACTATGGTCTGGCTTTTACCCGTGCCCGGAGGACCGTAAATGACCATATTACCCGCGCTTGCCACTTTTTCCACGACGGCACGTTGAGCGTAATCGATATCCCCGATAAAATAATGGTTTTTACTCGGTACGGGCGTAAACGGCTTGCCGGGCTTGCTGGGGTGGAGCAGTTCTTCGATCGCCGTATTTGACAGTTTCTTTTTTTCCAGCTCGGTGTAGTCGTTATATATAGAGTTAGCAAGCGAGTAACGCGCAAGCACACACGCGCGCATAACGGCGGGAGCGTCGTGCGGTTTAGGCTCGGTAAATTTTTTGAAGTTATAAATATACTTATGGGCGGGCGGTTGGATTTTAATTCCAAAGCCCTTGAGGTAATCGAGTAGCGTGGGAATATCCTTGGGCATATTCGACGCGTCGAACTCGGTCACCAGCTCCTCGGTATTGAGATTTTTAGCCTGAGCGTAGGCAAATACAAGCGCTTTGTTAAGTCGAACGCTTTCGTTGCGTTTAAGCGTCAGCGTAGCCGACGAGCCGGTAATCTCTACCACACAAGGGAAGAAAAGCAGGGGAGCTTTGACAACGACGTCGCGCACCGTACCGTAAACGAAAGGGTATCCGATAAAAAGTTCATACCTGCCCGTTTCCTTTTCTACGTCCTCGGCTTCGCGCTGAAGTACGCGCAAATCACCGAGTTCCTTTTCAAGCGAAGCGGTCATAGTCAACTTGATACGTTTTTCTATGCGCGCGCGTTCCGACTTTTCATCTTCTTTGCTGAGCATTTGAGTGGACAACTCGCCATATAAGCGTTCGGAAAGAGCCTCCGCGCCAAGAAACCTACGAAGCGAAGGAATATTTGAGTCAAGTAGCGTAAACGATTCGCGTTTTCCCGACCACAGAAATTTGGTAAATTCCACCTGACGAGGCAAATCCTTTTCAAGCACCTTGCCGACGTCGTAGCCCATTTTCTTGCTGAACGAACGCGTATAAACGCTACGATTTTTACCGCTTATCTCAATAAGCCGTTCTTTGTAATGCGTATAAATGCTTTTCATGCTCGTTTTTAGTATACACCAAAACCGTATTTTTTGCAAGTGGGATAAATAAAGGCAATTATTAGATTTTGATTAAAAACCTTATGGATAATTGCTTGACTTGTCGAAAAAATGAGATTAAACTTATATAAAAAATGAAACCTATGCGCAGGGTAAAGGGTGAAAATATGAGAACAGATCAGTCAATTGAAGATTATCTTGAAACGATATATCTTCTTTCGCAGTCTAAGGGTGACGTACATAGAGCGGAGGTCGCCAGAGAACTAAACGTTTCTCAGCCTGCCGTGACCAAAGCCGTCAAAAAATTGCAAGATCTCGGTTACGTCCGCACCGAAGGTATGCATATCTTTCTGACCGATAGCGGTAAAAGGCGCGCCACCGCCATTTATGCTCGCCACGTTGACATTCGCTCGTTTCTTATAAAGTTAGGCGTAAGCGAGGCAGTAGCGGAGGACGACGCCTGCCGTCTTGAACACGTCATAAGCAACGAAACGTACGAGGCGCTGAAAATATTTTTGAATTCCTTGTAGGACAGGGGCTTGCTCTGCCGTTAAGTTTTAACGTAGGACAGGGGCTTGCTTCTTTCCGAATGGAACGTCTTTGTCATCCTGAGCGTAGCGGTAGTGAAGTCGAAGGATCTAAGATTTCTCCACTTCGCTTTGCGCTTCGTCCGAAATGACAGACGTCATCCAGACTATCCCATTCAGTCATCTTGAGCGTCCCATTCAGACATCCTGACTATCACATTAAGCTATCCCATTCAGTCATCCTGAGCGTAGTCGAAGGATCTCAATTTATATCACAAAAAATCGCAGTACACCCTGCGATTTTTTCGCGATAAAAGAAAAATTTTGCAAAAAATTACTTAACTATGGTTAATTTTTATTGACAAAGCGCATATAAATTATGTATAATACGCAAGGAAATTAACTTTTTTACAGATAAGGAGTCGTAATGATAATTAAGAAATTAAGCGAGCTAAAGCCGGGGGAGGCAGGCGTAATCGTCGATACTCACGGCAGTGGCTGGATGCGTAAGCGTATGCTTGATATGGGCGTTACTAAGAGTGCGCCGGTAGTTTTCAAGAAGAGCGCGCCTCTCGGCGATCCTATCGAAGTGAGCTTGCGCGGTTACGAGCTTTCTCTCAGAAAATCGGAAGCCGATTTGGTTGACGTGGAGGTGAAAGCATGATAACGATAGCTCTCGCAGGCAACCCTAACTGCGGTAAAACCACGCTTTTTAACGCACTTACCGGTGCAACTGCGCACGTAGGTAACTGGCCGGGCGTAACGGTAGACAAGCGCGAAGGTGTTTGCAAGAAAGGCGAACAGCCCGTTAATATCGTGGACCTTCCCGGTATCTACTCACTTTCTCCGTACACACCTGAAGAAGTAATTGCACGTAACTTCATTCTCGACAGCAGACCTGATTGCGTAATCAATATCGTTGACTCAACCAACCTCGAACGTAACCTCTACCTTACCACCCAGCTTATGGAGATGGACGTACCCGTAGTTGTTGCGCTCAATATGACGGACGAGCTGGACAGGCGCGGTGATAAAATCGACGCAAAACTTCTCGAAGAACGTCTTGGTTTACCCGTACTTCGCATTTCCGCACTCAGCGGTTACGGCATTAAGGACCTTATCAACCGCACGATAGCGACTGCAAAACGTCCCAGAAAGGGAATTAGCGTTCTTGCAGGCACGACTATCTCGGATGCCGTTTCACAAGTAGCCGAGAGAATGAAAGACGACGTGTCCTCGCCCGTATTCCATGCAATCAAACTTATTGAAGGTGACAGCGTAGAACGCGACGTTCACAAGCGTAGCGCAGCGTTTGCAGATAAACTGCTTGCAGGCGTTAACGATCCCACGTTTGGAAGCGATATCGAAGCTCTCGTAGCTAACGCAAGATACGATTACATAACCAAGAATTATTCTCCCGCCCTCACTAGAAAGAGCGGAGATGGAGTAAAGCTCACTAAGTCCGACAAAATCGACAGAATTCTTACCAACAAGTGGGCAGGTATTCCCATCTTTGCGGCAATACTTTTCGCAATCTTCCACTTGACTTTCTCCGAGGATTTACTCTTCCTCGGCGCAATTATCGCTCCTTTCGGCGAGTGGTGCGCTACTATCACCGAAGAATTCCCCGTACTCAGCATCTTCTTTTCGGGCGGACTTAACTCACCCGGCGTAATGCTGTTTAACGCATTAGACCTATTAACTTCAACGATAGGCGAGGGCATAGCAACAGGACTTGAGAGCGCAGGCGCTGCCGAATGGGCGATAGGTCTCGTAGGCGACGGTATACTCGGCGGTCTGTTCGCGGTACTTTCCTTCCTTCCTCAAATACTCCTTCTGTTCTTCTTCTTTTCGATTCTCGAAGACAGCGGATATATGGCGCGCGTAGCGTTTATTCTTGACAGAATTTTCCGTCGTCTTGGACTTTCGGGCAGAGCATTCATGCCTATGATTATGGGCTTTGGTTGCTCCATTCCTGCAATGGTCAATACGAGAACGCTAGCCGACGAAAAAGAACGAACGGCAACTATTAGAGTAATACCTTTCTTCTCGTGCGGAGCTAAGCTTCCCATACTCACGGCTATGGCAGGCGGTATGATTGGAGCGTTTGGTCTTGGAGAAGTAGCTGATCTTATCGTAACGCTTATGTACTTGCTCGGTATGGTGACAGCATTTATCGCGATAATCGCTATGCGTAGTACCACCATGCGTGGGGAAATAACTCCTTTCATTATGGAGCTTCCCGACTACCGTGCGCCCGGCATGAAGAGCACTATGCTTCACCTTTGGGATAAAGCTAAGCACTTCATTCAGAAAGCGTTCACCATTATCCTTGCTTCCACAATCGTCATCTGGTTCTTCTCGCACTTCACCTGGAATTGGCAGTTCGTACCTGACGAGAATATGGATACTAGTATCCTTGCATCGCTCGGTATGCTCGTTCAGCCTATCTTTACTCCGCTTGGCTTCGGCGCACAGCTCGGCCCGATAGGTTGGGTATTCGCAGTAGGCGCAGTTACCGGTCTTATTGCAAAGGAAAACGTAATAGCGACTTTCGGAACGCTCGCCTCTGCAGTCGTAACAGGTTTCACCGCAGACGAAGCTCTTGAGGGCGTAGACGCGGTTGAAGCGCTCATTAGCGCAACGGATATTAGCGGGGCGGCGTGCGTAGCGTTCATAATGTTCAACATGCTCACTATTCCTTGCTTCGCGGCAGTCGCGGCAGCAAAAGCAGAAGTTCCTAAGGGCAAGTTCAAATGGACGCTCCTGTTCTGGATTGCTTCGTCGTATATCGCGGCAGCTGCAATCTACACCGTAGGCGAGTTCATCTGGCCCGTAGCAATATGGGCGGTAGTAATTGCCGTAGCAACCGCAGGAATAATTTGGTTCAATAAGAATAATGAGAAAGAACTTAAAACTGCATAAGGAGACGTTATGGGACTTCTTGAAATAATCATCATCTGCGTAGCAGTCGTAATCGTCGGCGCCGTAATAGGCGTAGCAATTTGGCGTAAGTCCAAAGGCAAGAGTGGCGGTTGTGGTTGTGGCAGTAGTAGTTGTTCGTCTTGCCCCGGCTGTTCGAGCGCAAAACGAAAGAAAAAATAACATGCCTTAATATGACTCATCTGAGTTTATCCTTCCATCTGTAATCGGGGTTAACCCCAACGAGACTCATTTCCAAATGGGTCTCGTTTCCTTTTAACGTGATTTATCGAAATAAATTAAAATAATTTAAAAAAATTTAAAAAAATGCGTAAAAAATAGCGTTATAAATTGTCTATATAATGAAAAGTTTTCCAACCCACGTAGAAATAAAAATCAAAAGGAGTAGGTGTATGAAAGGTAGGATATTAAAAATAATTATAAGTTTGTCGCTTATTATATGTATCGGCTTGTTTGGAGTCGTAATGTCGGGCTGTAACGACAA
>JAFTMM010000118.1 GCA_017452405.1 Clostridia bacterium
AAAAATGGTCTTATAAGTTCGATCGAAAAGCGTATTTGGGATCAAGCTAAGAATCTCACAAAAAGGTGCTGAACCTAAATCCAGCACCTTTTAATCATAAAAAGTCTTAATCAAAATATATTACGCTGTCCGAGCGCTCTTTTCTCGACGTAGGTTCTTCGCCGGCATATCCAAGCGCGCAACAGCCGTAAACCATATCGCCTTCGGGAACGCCTGCTTCGGTGAGAAGATCTCGGATATTTTCGCAATACTCTTTGCCAAGCTGATTGATCCAGCACGTTGCAAGTCCGATAGCGTGCGCCGCAAGGAACATATTTTCAAGTGCGCAAGCGCAGTCGTCGTTGCTCGTTCCGTATTGGGGGTCGGCAGAAACTATAATGAATACGGGTGAGTGGTAATTGCAAGAATAACCTTTTGCGCCGTTTCGGTCAAGGTTGCTGGTTTTCGAAACGTCGGCAACGTACGAATAAACGCGTTCGTTCATTCTATCAAGCCAATCTTTATTGCGTACGACGACGAAATGCCAAGTCTGTCTGCCCATACCGCTCGGCGCATATCTTGCAGCCTCAACGACGGTTTTGATTTCTTCATCCGTCGGCATATCGGGTTTGAAATTTCTCACCGATCGCCTTGTCATAATACATTCTATAGCTTCCAAAAATATCATTCTCCTTTATGAAACGTATTGTTTTTTAAAATAATCATTAATAGATTTATCCGAAATGCAACCGTCAGGTTGCAATTCATGTAGCGAAGTTACTTTTTCGAAGAGCAACCGGGGCAAGTTGCGCAATTATGCGTACATTCGCTTGCGCTAACTCCGCCTATTGAGCCGTAGCACTTGCCGGAAAAAGACTGTTTCATCTCTCCACCGCATTTTTCACAGCGAGGAGTGGGTGAGGACGAAAAGACAAGTTCCTCTTGCTTGTGACCGCACTCTTTGCATACGTAAGTCAAAAGCGCCATCAGTCGATTCCCTCCATAACGATTTTTCCGTTTCGCTTTACAGCCCACGCCTTGAAACCGATATTTTTCACTATTTCGGCTACTTCGTCGTACTTATCGCCCGCACGCTCTGCGCTATGAGAATCGCTACCGAAGTTAATAAGCCTGCCACCGAGTTCGTAATATCTCCTAACGATACTTGCGTCGGGCAAAAACAGCCCTCCGCATCCACCCGTAGAAGAATTGACTTCGAGGATTTTTTCTTTGCGGATAATAACGCCGAGAATATCGTCAAGCATTTCCGCAAACTCACCGTACGTGAGCGCTTTATCATTATACGGCGCAGGGCGGGAAATATACCCGATATGTCCAACGGCGTCGTAAGCGTACGGCACGTCAAGGCTATCCCTGACCGCTTGAAGGTATTCCGCGTACGCGTCTTTTTTGGTCAAGCCGTCAAAATAACCCGCCCAATAGCAGTCGTAGTCGTGGCAAATATGCACCGAATTTATGACGTATTCAAAAGGGAACTCCGAGAGTTTTTTTGCTGTCAGTTCAACGTCGTTAGGCGTATAACCGGCTTCAATGCCTGCAATGATTTCGATTTTATCGCCTACAAGCGCGCGTGCTTTCTTAATCTCATCAAAATATTTAGCCGTAACGAGATAATCGAATATAAGCTCGCCTTCGGGACATTTGTCAAGCGGAAAACCGAGGTCCATATGCTCGGTTACGGCGAGATAGCATATTCCTTTCTCAATAGCGCGCTTAGCGAGCTGAGTAATGTTTTGCGACGAATCGGGTGAAAACTCCGCATGGTTATGACAGTCAATCTTCATCGTCGTAAATCCTTTCCTATGAGTTCAGTCGTAAGACAAACGCGCTCAGAAAAAAGTCTTGAATGTATTCTTTCCCCATATCGCAATCCAAGTTGTTCTGTATTAAGATTAGTCGTTATTATCGTATGCTTACCGCCGTTCATTCGTTCGCTTATAACGGTATATAAATATTCAAGCGTGACGTTTTTAAGTACGCTTTCCGTGCCTAGGTCGTCTATAACAAGCAAGTCCGCATCAAGCACGGCGTTAAGTCCATCGGCACGCGAATTATCAAAAGACGTGTGGTACTTTAAGCACAAATCGTTGAATTTGAAAGCAGATAAAAACAGGGTATTAAAGCCCTTGCGTTCCAGCTCGTTGGCAACACAGGAAGCAAGATAAGTCTTGCCCACGCCTACGTTGCCAAACAGAAGTACGTTAATATTCTTAGTATGAGGGAACTTTTCGCAAAAAATTTTCATCTTAGCGTAAGTAATTTCTGCCATTTCTTTCGCGTCTTTCGAAAAAACCGAAAGGTCTGATGTATCGAAAGTGAAGGGCGGGGCAGAATGTCCAAGCGTTTCTCTGCCTGCTCTTTTTCTTACGCAATCGCAATATACGCCGTTTACGTAACCGCTGTCACCGCATTTTTCGCAAGCGGGCAGAGGATCAAAATGCTCGTCCGAGTATCCAAGAGAACGGATAACGTCACGTTTTGTGTCTTCTGCTACCTTTATTTCGCTGTCTTCAGCGCCGTCCAGAATAAGCGCGCGGAGCTTTTTTTCAGCTTCGTAAAGCTCTTTATGGCGCGATAAAGCAACGCGATAATTTTCTTTCGCTTTGGAAAGTTTTGCGCGGTACTCACTCACTATTAAATTGACGGCGTTTTTTAAGTTCATTAAATATCCTCTGCGGAAATTTTGCGTATTTTTTCGTTGAGTTTTTCTGCGCTCAAATGTTCAAACTTAGTGGAAGCAACTTCACTAATCGTTCCTTTTTCGTGATAGTTTTTAACAAGCATATGCATTTTAACGCGCGGATTAGCTTCACCGAGAGAAGCTTTCGCGGCGGTTTCAAGCACGTCCACAGGCACGTTCCAGAAGTTCGTCCAGATATTATAACTATCACGGTCGCGCGCTGTTACGTCACCGCTCACGCCGGCAAGAGTTAGTAACGCCTTGATAGCCTTGTCGTATTTACCTTCGGCAGAGAATTTGGCTTTGACGCTGTCTGCGGATATTACGCCTTCGCTCACGCATTCTTCCAGCGTTGCGGTCATTCTGTCGCACGACTTTTTATTGTGACGGAAGCACCAATCGGCTATAATAATGAGCGCGTCT
>JAFTMM010000119.1 GCA_017452405.1 Clostridia bacterium
AAATATTCAGTATTTAGTACTATCGCAAGCGAATTAATTTATCCACTTGCGACAGCCCCGATTGTTAGTGCGCGCAAGAAAATTACTGCGATACTACGTTTGCCATTTTATAGAGGTCTTTGCGGAACTTACGAGGTATTGCGAGCGCTTCATCAATGTCGTAGTCCACAATCTTTTCTTTCGAAATACCGACTACGCGGTTTCCAACGTCTTTTTTGAGAAGGCTTACTGCATGGTAGCCGAATTGAGTTCCGAGCATTCTGTCGCGCATACTCGGCGTGCCACCGCGCTGTTGGTGACCGAGAACGGTCGCGCGAATAGACAGGTCTGTTTCACGCTGAAGGAACTTCATCAGCTCGTCTGCCGTGCATACGCCTTCGGCAAGGACTACGAGACCGCTAGTCTTTCCCTTCTGCGATGCTTCGATAAGGCTCTTTTTAATTTCCGAGAACGTCTGCTTAACTTCGGGAATAATGATCATTTCTGCTCCGCCTGCTATGCCGGTATAGAGCGCTATGTCACCCGAATGTCTACCCATAACCTCGATTATGGTAAAGCGGTCGTGAGAGGACGACGTGTCACGAATCTTATCAATCGCTTCAAGACAGGTGTTGCAAGCCGTGTGGAAGCCGAGAGTAAACTCGGTATAGGCTAAGTCATTATCTATCGTGCCGGGTATGCCTATGGTTGGAAAGCCCTTATTGGAAAGCGCCTGCGCGCCACGGAAAGAGCCGTCTCCGCCGATTACTACAAGACCATCCATTCCTATTTCGCGCATATTTTCTATCGCTCTATATTGGCACTCGTCAAGTACGAAGTCAGCGCAACGCGCAGTGCGGAGAATAGTGCCTCCACGCTGTACGATATCCGAAACGCTACGCATTCCCATAGGTCGAAAAGACTTATCGAGTATGCCTTGATAACCGCGCTCAATGCCGACAACTTCCATACCGCTACAAATAGCGGTACGTACTACCGCACGAATAGCAGCGTTCATTCCGGGGGCGTCACCACCGCTTGTTAATATACCTATTTTTTTCATATCCTACTCCTTGGCTTTACGCCTCCCCTTGTCAATTATATTATAATCGTTTTACGCAATCCGCGCAATCATTTTCGACAAATTTTTAAGCTAATTTTACGTTTTCGTCGCCGAGTAACATAATGAGTTCGGCGCGTGCCGAGAGCGCATTCAATTTAACCGCCGTCTTGTATAGCTTGTTTGCCGTAGTGTCTTTGATATAAAGCTCGTCCTCGCCTCGGTAAGCCTGAGCTATTTCCAGAACTTCGCTCATCTTATCATTACGGTCGCCGTTTGCAAGATAACAGCATATCTTGCGCGTCTCATCTTTGGTTTCGGGCGCAGAAGCTTCTTTCCACTCCTCTACCGCCGATACCCATACGCTCGGCTCTCTGCCTCCGTCGGCAGATACCTTGCCCGTCACGGTAACGAGTTTGTCAGATTGCCAGAGATTGCGGAATTTACTCCACGACGACGGCGACAGCATTACGTTCACCGTTCCCATAAGGTCTTCGAGAAGTCCTACGCCGAACTCCTTGCCTGCTTTGGTAAACTTGCGCTCGGCAGACAGAAGCATGCCTCCCAGCCTTACCGTCATTCCGTCGGCAAGACCGCTTTCCTCCAGCGCTTCGCCCTCCTCGCTTTCCGCGTTTTCTCCAAGTTTGTTAATATCCGCGCTGTTGTATTCCATAGCGGACAGTTTGCTTTCGTACGCTTCGAGGGGGTGTCCGGTAAGGTATACGCCTGCTACTTCCTTTTCGTGCAGAAGTTTTTCACGCGGTGAAAACTCGTTTACCTTGGGCCAGACGAAGTCGTCCATCTGTCCGCCTACTTCGGGCATATCAAACATATAGTATTGTCCGCCGGCGCGCGCTTTTTTATCCACGTTTACCCTATCGAGTAGAAGCGGAGTTGCCTGCACGAGTACTGCTCTAGGCTTTCCGAAGCAATCGAACGCGCCTGCATATATAAGACCTTCTATAATTCTGCTGTTGATTTTCAAGTCGTAAGCGCGCGAAAGGAACTCGTAGTAGTCCTTATACTCACCGCCCCTCTTTCTTTCGGCAATAAGCTGATGCATAATGCCTTCGCCTATGCCCTTAACGGCAGCAAGACCAACGCGTACGCAGTCGCCCTCTACCGAGAAACCGACCATAGACTTGTTGATATCTGGCGGAAGAACTTTGACGTTCTGTTGTTTGAGGTAGGTCAGGTAATTGGTTATTTCCTCAATCTTGGTTATGCGGTTATTGAGTACCGCAACGATAAACTCTTTAAGGTGGTGGCATTTTAAGTACGCCGTTTGGTAAGCTACGAATGCGTACGCCGCAGCGTGCGATTTATTAAACGCATAGGACGCAAAGTCCATCATCTCGGAGAAAAGCTCGTCTGCATCCGCCTCGCTCATGCCGTTGGCTACTGCGCCGGGAACGGGCACCGTTTCGTTCTTTTCGTTAGTAAAGCTACCACCGTGAATGAAAATTTCGCGTTGCGCCGCAAGAGCGTCGTGCTTTTTCTTACTCATCATACGACGGATAGCGTCCGCCCCGCCCATTGAGTAGCCTGCAAGCTCACGGCAGATGTTCATAACCTGTTCCTGATACACCATTACGCCGTACGTCATTTCAAGATTTTTTTGGAGCGCAGGGTGCTTGTACGTTATTTCTTCGGGGTGCTTTTTATTGTATACGTACGTCTTTATGTACTGCATGGGGCCGGGACGATAAAGCGAAATTCCCGCGATAATATCTTCTATGCAGTCGGGCTTTAAGTCCTTCATGAAGTTCTTCATGCCACCGCTTTCAAGCTGGAATACCGCGTGCGTATCGCCCGTGCCTATCATCTTATAAACTTCCGAATCGTCTACTCCCATTGCGTAAAAGTCTATGGTTTTGCCCGTCGTTTCCTTAACTATATCAATGGCTTTCTTGATGTCGGTGAGGTTCATTAGACCTAAGAAGTCCATTTTAAGCAGTCCAAGTTCTTCTACTTGCACCATATTGTACTGACAGGCTACGATACCCTGACCGTTCATAGCAAGAGGCGCGTGGTCGCTAATCGGATCACGACAGATGATAACGCCTGCGGCGTGTAAGCCGGTCTGGCGTGGCATCCCCTCGATTTCGATTGCAAGGTCAAGTACTTGATGAAGTATGGGATCGGTATCGTAAATCTCTTTTAAATCGGGAATGGTATGGTATACGCCTTCTTTGTCCGCCTTCTTGCCGAGAACATGCTCGATCGTCAGCTTACCCATCATTTTGGGCATGAGCTTGGTTATTCTATTCATATCGGCAAAGGGTACGTCAAGCACTCTGCCGACGTCTTTGATCGCCGCTTTCGCCGCCATCGTACCGAAAGTACATATTTGCGAAACGTGGTCGTCGCCGTATTTTTGACGCACGTAGTCAATTACTTCTCCACGTCGTTCTACGCAGAAATCTATATCGAAGTCGGGGTTAGATACGCGTTCGGGGTTTAGAAAGCGCTCGAAAAACAGGTCGAAACCGAGAGGTTCGATCTTGGTTATGCCGATAGCGTACGCTATAATACTGCCTGCTCCGCTACCTCTGCCCGGCCCTACGGGTATACCTATACTTTCGGCGTAGTTAATAAAATCCCATACGACGAGGAAGTAATCGGTAAAGCCCATGCCCGACACAACGCTGAACTCAAAGTCGGCGCGCGCTCTTATCTCCGGCGTTATTTCGCCGTACTTCTTTTTTAAGCCCTCGTAAAGCAAGTAATGCAGATATTCGTCACTCGTCATGCCGTTGGGCGCGTCGTATACGGGATAGAGTTTTTTGCGCGCGAAGAAGGATTTGCAGTCACCGCATTTTTCCATTACTTCTAGAGTATTATCAAGAGCGTCGGTAAGGTTGGGGAAAACTTCCTCCATTTCCTCCCTACTCTTGAGATAAAACTCTTTGGTCGGGAAGTAGCTGTCGTCGTCTACGCCGTCGCTTGCTTCGGTAACGTTGTTCATTTCGTCGTTAGCCGACAGCTTGTCGCCGAAAGCTATACATTGAAGTACCTTTTGCGTGCGCGCGTCCTTTTTTTGAAGATAATGCACGTCGTTAGTGGCAATCAGCTTGACGTTATGCTCACGCGCTATGGACACGAGATACGGCAGTACCGTCTTTTGCGAACGGAGGTTATGGTCTTGAATTTCGATATAATAATCGTCACCGAAAAGGCGAACGAACTTCTCCACTACCCTGTGCGCTTCGTCCATATTCCCTGCCAAAATGGCTTGCGGAAGCTCACCTGCTACGCAAGCGGAAAGGCAGATAAGCCCCTCGTGATATTTCTCGAGGAGCTCGAAGTCGATTCTGGGCTTATAATAAAGTCCTTCGGTAAAACCGAGTGATACCAGCTTAATCAGGTTATGGTAGCCCGTTTCGTTCTTACATAAAAGTACGAGGTGATTAGCCTTGGGCTTGCGCTCACCCGCAGGCGTACTATGAACGTGGCGGTCGGGCGCTGTATATACTTCGCAACCGATAATGGGTTTGACTTTGAAGTCGCTCTTTTTGTTGAACGCCGAGGCTTCCTTGAAGAAAGTCATTGCGCCGTACATATTGCCGTGGTCGGTAATGGCTACGGCAGGCTGACCGAGTTCAGCGCAACGGGAAAAGAGCTTGCTTATCTTAGTAGCGCCGTCCAGCATCGAATATTCGGTATGAAGGTGCAAATGCACGAATTGTTTTTTATTATCCATAATTATTCCGTACGTTTAATCTTATGCTTTTCGGCAAGTGAGATTAGTTTATCCAGCCTATGCGCCGCGCAGGACTTACTTACGCCGAGTTCTTCTGCAAGCTCACTTAAATTGGCTTCGGGTTTGCTGAGCCGAAGAAGCGCCGTCGTTTGCAGTTTAATATCCAAGTTCTCCAGCCCCATGCTTTCATCAAGGGCGTTTATTGCAGAGATTTGCTTGTTCGCTGCCGAGACCGCCCTATCTATGTTGGCAAAGTCGCAGTTCTGCGTTGCCGATACGCGTTTGCCGATAGAGGAATACAGCATTTCCTCCTGAAGCGTGAGCGAGGCTTTCGTTGCGCCCATATAGACGAGAACGTCGCTGATTTTTTCCTTACTTTTCAAGTATAACGTGTATTTTCCGCTACGCTTACCCTCGCCTACCGTTCCAACGATTTTTTGCAGAATAGCTGACGTTTCGTTTCTTAAGCTCTCGCCCGAAAAGGACAATTCCATGTGGTTGTTTTTGCCCGTAGACAGAAAGCCCGAACCGAGGAATGCGCCACGAATGAAACTTCGTCTCTCGCTGTCACCGCGAAGCAAACCTTCCTTTATCCCATCCACTTTGGTCATTTCGGATGTAAAGATTCCAAGCTTAATAAGCAATTCTCGTCCTCCCGTGAACGTCAGCGTTATGTGCTTGGAAAAGCTGACGTCGGGCGGTGAAACCATGAGAGTGAGCGCAAGGCGGGACAGTAGCGCGGGCATATTCTCGTTATCCGTAATTACGCTTACGGTCAACCCTTTTCCTGACAGATTAACGCTTCCCGCCGTCTGTACGATAGCCGAAAATTCCGCTAACGCGTCGTAACGGTTGTTTGGGACTATGAGCGCAAGTTCTTGCTTAGCTTTTTTGCTTAGCGTTTCCGTCATTTTTTCCACCGTTTAATTTAAGATCGGGCAGTCTGTTATAGTTGTGAATTAGTGCACTATCAAGTCCGCTCGCCACCCACGTTTCTTTCCATATTCCCACGTCACCCACGCGTGCGGGCGAATGAGCGTCGCTATTAGCAAGAAACCTGCAACCGAGATCGGCGAGAGCTATAAGCTCGTCCGCCGTAAGGCTCACGCGCTTGCCGTTAAGCTCGATATACGTGCCTTTTGCCGAAGCTACTTTACCCACTTCTTTTAGGTCGATTTTGCAACCGCTATTCGGGTGCGAAAGTATTGCAATATCGTATTTGTCTAATGCCTTAATATAAGCGTCGGTATTTCTTACCTTAGCTTTTCGTGAGTTTTTTGTAATGAGGTTTCTAAGATGAAAACCCAGACCTCCGCGCGCAGGACGGACGAACTTGTGGTAGCCTGCTACTATAATATCCAGCTTGTCCGCAAATTCAGGCGGAATATCCAGCTCGCCCGTGGGAGATATGAAGTTGGCTTCAATACCTGCGTACACCTTAATTTCAGGGTACTTTTCCCTGACAGCTTGCACTTCTTCCAGAAATTTTGGGAACGCCTTTTTTGTCATTCCGTACGCGCCGTGACGAAAACCGTGGTCTGTAAGGGCAATTTCTTTCATGCCTAAGCTGAGGGCTTTGCGGACGTTATCCTCCACACTTCCCTTGCCGTGACCGCTTCTGCTATACGTCGTATGCGTATGGTAATCGCCTAACAGCATTCAAAATTCTCCTGCGTACTTAATTTCTTCGGCGAGTTTAACGCCGAAAGTGGCGTAAACCCGTAGTTTTATATAATCTATAAGTTTGCGCACGTCTGCCGAAGTTCCGCCCTCGGACAAAATAAAGTTTGCGTGCTTTTCACTTACGCGCGCTCCGCCTATGCGGTAGCCTTTCAGTCCTGCCTCGTCGATATACTTCCCGGCGCTTTTGCCGTTTGCTTTTTTGAACGTACTGCCGAGAGTGCGCCCTGTCGGTTGTGACGCTTTGCGCTTTTCGGCAAAGCTCTGCATCGTTCTTTTTACGGTTTCTGCGCTAGTAGTTTTAAGAGCGAATTTAGCCGAAAGGATTACGCCGTCGGGCAGTCCTTGTATCGTTCGGTAAGATGAAGTAAGTTCGGAAGCGCTTACCGTCACTTTTCCGCCAAAGGTAAGGACGTCAACGGAAAGCAGTACGTCCGCTATTTCACCGCCGTACGCGCCTGCGTTCATTACGATTGCTCCGCCTACGCTACCCGGAATACCGCACGCCCATTCAAGACCGCTCAGTCCGCTTTGGGCTACTGCGCGCGAAAGTATGGGCAGTGGCGTACCGCTTTCAGCGGTAACGACGTTTCCATCTATTTGGAAAGAGGAGTTACGCATTATAAGCACTTCGCCGTCGTACCCCTCGTCGGAGAACAGCGTATTCGTTCCTAAGCCGAGTATCAGTTGTTTATTATACTTCAAAAAGCTCGTATCCGTCACTATTTGGGCGCGTGCTACTCCTCCCGTTCTCATGGAGGTATAGTCCGACATTTTAAGCTTATACATATTATACTCCCACGGCGGAATTTTTTCAAGCATTTTCAAGCCCTCTCGCCTTTCTTATTTATGTATGCTCCCTCACGAAAAAACGTTAAACCTACGCTTAAAAGATTGAAAAGTGAGGCGAGAAAGTGTATAATAGAAGCATGATTAAAAACATCTTTTTTGACATGGACGGAACGCTGATTGATTGCGAAATCGACAAGTTCATTCCACCGTATAAGACCGCTCTCGTGAGAAAGTTCGCCTATCACCCTAACTGCGCAGGTATCGTACGCGCTATAATTATGGAAAGCGTGAAAGCTATGCTTGCAAACGACGGTTCTCACACTAATCGTGAGGCGTTTATCGAGTACGTACGCAGTTGCGATTCGCTCGGCGTTACGGCTGAAGAGCTGGAAAACGCTATGACCGATTTTTATAATGAGCAGTATCTCGGTTTGAAAAGCGTTGTTAATCCTAAACCCGTAATGGCGGAAGCGGTAAAAGTTCTTAAAGACAAGGGCTACCGTTTGGTCGTAACGACCAATCCCCTTTTTCCGCTCGTTGCGCTTCTCCGCCGTCTTGAGTGGGGCGGTCATAAGCCCGAATATTTCGAGTTCGTAACGTCGTACTAAACCAGTCGTTATTGCAAACCCGACGTAAGGTATTATAAGAAGATTATTGAATCGTTGGGTATAAAGCCGGAAGAAACGCTGATCGTAGGCAACGACCGTCGAGAGGACGTCCATGCAGGCAAGGAAGCAGGATTGCGCGCCTACTATCTCACCGATACGCCCATCGATAACGGTACGGGCACTCTCCCGCCCGACTATAAAGGTAACTCAAACGACTTTTTGGAGTTCGTAAGAAGTTTGCCGAAAGTATTAAAATAAGAAGAACAGACTTGATTTTAAGTCTGTTCTTCTTATTTAGTGCGATTCGTTTGTACAAAGTATTTCTGCGGGGTCAATGTCTAAAATTACGCATAAATTCGCTAATGTATCCAAAGCTGGCATTTTCTTTCCATGCACGTAACAAGAGATTTGTGGTTGTTTAACCCCCAATCGAAATGCTATTTCCGATTGAGTTAATTTGCTTTGTTTAATTGCTTCAGCTAACTTAATTTGAATTTGCGATAAAGTAATCATAGGTTTCCACTTTTATTAAATTATATACCTATTAGATACAAACGGTTCTGTTTTTTATTTAGAGTATATACCTTATTCACACCAAAAATGATATTCCTGCGATAATAAGCAAATGGAGTGGATAGTAA
>JAFTMM010000120.1 GCA_017452405.1 Clostridia bacterium
AGGAAAACGCCTGCCCAATTTCAGACTTTATAGGCTTAGGAAGTGAAGCAAATTTAATGTTTTCACCGCCTATATTGTAATTTTGCCCTGAGGTCATAGAACCACCAGAACGCTTTATCTCGTAAGACACGATTGGTACGTTTTTTTCTATGGTTCCGTCAAGTCTTTCGTATTCCCCGAAATATCTATGTTCTACCACGTAGTAGTTCATAAATGGCTGACTTTTGCCCGGCATTAACTGCGTAAAGTCCTTAATAAAGCATACGAGGTCTACCAATCTACCATTATGCCCTACCGTAGGATAAAAGCTATCAAATCTAAGCGCCTTAGCTATAAGATCACCTCCGGCTTTGTCCAGCTTAAGCAGTGAAGTACCAGCCGCTGCAGAGAAAGTAATAGCCTTCTTAACTTCTCTATCAAAACCCGACTTCTGCGACCACTTGGTATCAATGAACGACAGTGCTTTGTTTATTTTATAACCTTCGCCCAAATTCTCTTTCTCGTCTTTAACGTTATTGAAGAACACGTGACCGCCTACAACCTTTTTAGCAACGCCATTCACGAGGGCAGTGGCAAGTCTTGTCGAGAATATTCCTTGATTTGGATCGTGGAAGTACGGCACCCAGCCGTCATACCACCAAAGGCTATTCTGCACCCAACGTCTCATATATTGCTGATATTCGCCCGCAATATTTGCATAAAACGCAGAACGATTGACGTACGAATACTGCCATTGAGTGTTAAGCGAAGAGCCCGATTGCCAATCAGCAAACGAGCTCTTGAAGTCTATATTTTCATTCATTCTGTATACCTCTCCTCTCTATCGGGTGTCTCCCATAAATTATCCGGATTATAGTAATAAGTGCAAACGGCGTATCTGAATGCGTCCGCACAGTCGTTAGGAACTTTTGGATCAAACTTCTCGTTACGCTCATCCCAGGTCATAAGCTCAAGATCCACGACAAGTTGATCGTCTCCCTCTACAAATCTATTTCTTGCGTAGTTATAATATCCACCGAAGTCAAGCACGACCAGCGCATTACGCGCAAACGCATTGTTTACAATATCTGTGGTGTGCATTATATCTTTCTTTGTGAAGGGCATGACGTTGAAATGATCGGGCAAATGATACGCAAGAGTTAAACGCAGATCCGCCGCCGCACAATCTACGGGAGTATAAAACTCGACGTGGTTACGGGCGAAATTGTATCGCTTTTCCATTTCATCCAAATACCGTTCTATCATTGGCATTAGCTGTTCGTTTGAAAGCTGACCGTTAATCTTCGGATTATGATAAAACATTTCAAGTCTTACCGCCTGTCCGTTCTCCATTATTGCAAGCGGGACTATTGCCGTGCTATCGTTTGTGTTTGCGCCGTCTACGCCCCATATGACGAAGCGCATGCGCTGTTTGCCGTATTTCTCGGCAAACTCGTTCGGCTTCAAGAAATGCCTCTCTCGCTTAAATAACGGGAACACAAGCCCTTCTGCCTTAACCCAATTCCCGAGCACCCATTTGTCAAAATATATCGTGCCTCGGTATTCGTTTTCAAGCGCCGAAATAAACTCAGGTGTTAAGAAATCGTTATCATACAGCGTAAAATGCTCCGCGTAAACGTCAACGCCCGATTTGTCTATAAACTGCTTAACAAAGTGTGACGGACTTTCGGGATTGCACGTTGCGTCACAACATGCATTAGGCGCATCAAGACGTGATTTAAGCATCTGAAAGAAGTTCTCAGGATAAGTAGTCAGCTCGTCGCAATAAGCGTATCCGAGACCACTACCCTGTATTTTGGTTATAGCTCTTTCGTCGTTTGCTCCTACGCAATAACAGCGTTTGCCAAAGATATTGATTTCCCTGTTTTTAACTATATCTCCAACGTACTCCGTTCCGAAGATATTTCTCATCGGATCAAAAACGTTACGGTCGAGCGTGTTAAGCGTTTTGCCCGTGAACAACACAGCGTCGTTCCAATGCTCCTTGATGTGTTTAAGGGCAGTAAAATACGACACGTGCGTTTTTCCGCTTCGTGTCGCTCCGTATAGTATATTCCAACGGTGATTTGCGTTTGCTATCACTTTCTTTTGCTTTGCCGTAAATATCTTACTCATTTTCCGCCGCCTTTTCTATGGCACGTATGAGATTATCGAGTTTCTTCTGTGGATCTTCCGTGCTAGGTTCTGGGTGCTCGCGCCACGTCTTCGGTCTTCTATTCTTAAGCCAGAATATCTGAGCGGTTATATTGCCCTTGAGTGCTGATTGCAATAAAGCATTTTCGACCTGTCCGTCCACATAATCTCTGTTTTCTTTTAGGGAGTCATAAAAGTCATTATATTTTCTTTTATACTCATAAAATGCATTCTTGCTTATCCCTAATCTTGTGTATATATCTTCATCTGTTGCACCGTTCCGCACCCAGTCTTTAATTTCTTCTAATCGTGGCGCGACGTGACTTTCATACTTGCTCTTTGCCACGATTTAACCTCCTTACTTCTGCATAGTGCCGAGAACTCCTCGCTCCGCTCTGTCGTTACTACGCTTCGCCATCCACATTAGAGCCTCCTCAATGTGGGTGAGAGCACAAGCATTCTCTCTCGTCGCATACTCGCCTTTTTGAAAGCACTGCAATCGATTGCGGACTATTTCCAAAAGGTCTTGGTCTAATACGCCGGAAATTGAGCCCTCTTCGTTTCTTGCGCCACACTGAAACTGAATATCAAGTAAAGGACTTGCTACAGTATCACTTGCGCCCTTTTTGAAAACCTGATAATGATGCCGACCGTTGCCCGGCCCTGCCATGTCCTCTACAAAAATCTCGTTGAGATTGTCTTGTCGTTGTATGCGGAAATTTATTTTATTCATTGTTGCCTCCTTTATTGCATTAAAAAAGCACCTCGAAAGGTGCTCTGTTTTAATTATTAATTAGCTTTAGTTAT
>JAFTMM010000121.1 GCA_017452405.1 Clostridia bacterium
CTTAGCGCTTATTGCATTAGTCGCGCTGTACTTTATTTTTTATATTTTGATTACTAATTATAATCATTTGAGTGTAATTCGAACGATGATCGCATGTTGCATACTGTTTGTATACGTAAATTTATGCCGTTCGGACAAAGAGCCTTTAAGCGTTCTCGTTAAATACAAAAACCTGATAGCGGTTGTTGTCGTTATTTCTTTGTTTTTTTGGTTATTCGGCTCGCAATTAAACGTAATTAAGCCCAACGTTCACGTTTATTCGAGTTGGTCGAAATCTTACGTAAGCGGATATTTCGGAATATATTTTGAGCCACAATAAGTAGAGGCAATATTTTTTTACGGATTTATATTGCGAAATTGCGCAATTTTTGCCGAAGCGCCGATGTGTGCGTTTCAATTTGGTGTGGCATTATTGATTGAAGTTTTCTTGTTTAAAAAGCCGTCGAATATTTTATTCGTTATTTATACATTAGGACTTTTAACGACAGTTTCTACCATGGGATACGTGATAGTTATCGGTGTAGTCGTTATGAGGTTCTTAATGTTTAAACCGAAAAAGCAAGCAGGTAAAATCATAAAATCACTTGTAGTACTTTTAAGCGTTGTATTCGGTTTCGTTGCAGCATATCTGGTTTTTTCGAAGTTGGATTCGTCTTCGGGCAATATCAGAATGGACGATTTTATGGCAGGGTATCTTGCATGGCAGGATAACGTTTTATTTGGCAACGGATTTAATAATATAGACGCTATTATTAAACATATGTCAAGCTGGAGAATAACTGAACAAGGATTCAGTAATTCGATTTTCCAGATTCTATCTGACGGCGGATTATATTTAGCGTCCTTCTATATCGTAAGTTTCGTCCGTGGTTTATACTTTGCTCGAATATACAGAAACTTGAAAAGTTTTATATTTATAATATTCTTCATGTTTATGTTTGTCATAACTATCGTATCGTATACTAATATTACATTCTGTATATTGATATTGATGCTAAAAGGGAACTTGTCGTATAAAGAGAACGTCAAAACAGCGAAAACCGCTTCACTTTAGCGCAGGCGGAAGAGCGCTCCTGTTATCGGAGGATAGTGTGGGCATAAAGGCACTTTTGAAAAAAAATAAAATGATAGTTTCTTTGTATGAAAAGTATAAAGAACGTCGTCTTTCCAAACAAAGAAAAAAAAGAATATCCGGCAAAAGATTTTTTGTTAACAGACAAAAATCTTTGGACAAACTTTGTATCATTTTGGCAGGATACAAAGAATTTTTGTATTCTTCAGTGTTTGGTAGAATAATAAAATATCTGCCAGACGATATTGACGTCTGCGTGATAACTTCCGGTAAACGCTCGGATATAGTCGAGAAGATTTGTGAAGAACAAAATTGGTCTTATTTAAGCACAAAGAGAAACAACGTATCGTTAGCTCAAAACATAGCGATTTCTTTACATCCGAATGCTGAGTATATTTATAAACTCGACGAAGATATTTTCATTACTGAAAATTATTTTGAGAATATGATGCGTGCGTACAAGCACGCTACTGGCGGAGATTATGCGCCGGGAGTCATAGCTCCTATATTACCTATAAACGGTTATGGACATATGCGTATATTGGAAAAACTCAACTTGATAGAGTTATACGCAGAGAAATTTGAAAAACCTAAATATTTGGCAGGTCCTTCGCGTCAAATAGAGAATAATTCCGAAGTGGCTGATTTTTTCTGGAACGGAGAATACGTTCCGAATATCGATGAACTGAACAAGCGCTTTGCGTCAGAGCCTATATCGGAACGGCCTTGCGCTATTAGATTCAGTATAGGCGCAATAATGTTTGAGCGCAGTTTATGGGATGAGATGAATTATTTCATAGTGGGGAAAGGTAACGCTATGGGGCTTGACGAAGAATATTTATGCCAATATTGCATGATCAATTCTCGCCCCATTATGGTTAGTGAAAATATAGTTGTTGGACATTTGTCTTTTGGATTGCAAAATAATTACATGAGAGATTATTACTTAAAAAACGAAGATAAATTTAGATAAATGGCAAATAAAAGCTTAAAAAAGAATTATATATTTAACGTAACGTATCAGATTATTTTGTTGATAGCGCCACTCGTTACCGCTCCGTATATTTCACGAGTACTACTCGCAGAAGGAGTTGGTCTTTACAGCTTTTCGTACTCAATAGTTTCTTATTTCGTTTTGGTTGCAACTTTAGGTACGACAACGTTTGGACAACGTGCTATAAGTTACGTACAAAACGACAAAGAAGCAAGAAGTCGCGCTTTCTGGGAACTCTTTATTTTTCGCTTTATATTGTCAGTAGTAACGCTGGTAGCGTACGTGCCCATAAGTTTGACCGTTTTTCATGAGAACTATCTTATATATCTCATTCTCGGATTAAACGTACTGAACGTAGCGGTTGACGTGACTTGGTTTTTTCAGGGACTAGAAGATTTTGGAAAAACAGTTTTCAGAAATATAATTTTTAAGATTTTAAGCATAGTCGCGATTTTTATATTTGTCAAAGAACAATCTGATTTGCCGTGGTACGTATTCTTTATGGTTATATTTACCATTGTCGGCAATATGTCCCTTTGGCTTTCTTTGCCGAAGTACATTTGCAAAGTAAAAGACGTCAAACCTTTTCGTGACGTTAAATCAATCTTAAAACTTTTTATCCCTACAATAGCGACACAGGTCTATTTGGTCTTGGACAAATCAATGATAGGTTGGTTTTCAGCCGACATGGCGGAAAACGGTTATTACGAACAGGCGGAAAAAATAGTCAAAATGGCTATGATGGTCGTTACGTCGCTAGGCGCGGTAATGATTCCACGTATTTCGTATATGTTTAAGACGGGGGATATGGAAAGGGTAAAATATTACCTATACAAATCTTACCGCTTCGTATGGCTTATGGGCGTGCCCATAACGTTAGGTCTAATAGCTGTTTCAAGCGTATTCGTTCCCGTTTTCTTTGGCGCAGGATATGAAAAGTGTGAAATACTTCTGCCAATATTCAGCTCTCTCGTAATATTTATTGGGTTAAGCGCAGTAAACGGAATGCAATTTTTCGTACCAACGGGAAAAGAAAACGTTCTTACGATGACCGTTACGGTTGGGGCAGTGGTGAATTTGTTGCTAAATTTAATTATGATCCCGATGTTTGAGTCCCTCGGCGCATGTATCGCAACCGTTGTTGCGGAATTTAGCGTAACTCTTGTCGGTTTTATTTATATATCTAAAACGAAAAGTTTCAAGTTAAAACCCATTTTTCTCGGATCGATTAAATATTGGATTGCCGGAATCGTAATGTTCGGAGTGATTTTCCTCGTAAAATACTTCCTTGAAATAAACGTAATTACCTTAATCATACTGATCGTGATTGGAATTGCTGTTTATTCCGTTATGATACTGCTTCTTCGGGATAAGTTCGTTTTAGAGTTACTTTTCAAAGTTTTCGGAAAATTAAAAAGAAAAAAGACGGTAGAAACGGGGGAAATCGCTGAAATAATTTCGGAAACCGTCACCTCCGAAAATTCGGAAAACGTTGACAACCAATAAAAATAGGTGTAAGGTATGGTTATGACGATTCTTGTTACGGGTGGAGCAGGATTTATAGGCTCTAATTTCTTGAATTATATGCTAAATAAATATCCGGATTACAAATTCGTTTGTCTGGATAAATTGACCTATGCCGGAAATTTGAATAACCTGAAAGATATCGTTGAAAACCCCAACTTTGAGTTTTATAAAGCGGACGTTTGCGATAGAAAGGCGGTTGAGCTTATCTTCGATAAAGCGCGTCCCGACATGGTTGTAAACTTTGCCGCAGAGTCTCACGTTGATAGGTCAATTACAACTCCTGAGATATTTATTAAGACCAACGTCCTTGGCGTTCAGATTTTGCTTGACGCTTCTCAAAAATACGGTTGTCATTTTCATCAGATATCAACTGACGAAGTTTACGGCGAGGCAGATGAGAAAACGTTTGCAAACGAAACGGGCGCAGTACATCCAAGTTCGCCCTATTCCGCGTCTAAGGCGGCGGCAGATCTGCTCGTTCTGTCCTACGCTCGTACTTACGGAGCGAAAGTTACGATTTCCCGTAGCTCGAACAATTACGGCGCGCGTCAATATCCCGAAAAGCTTATTCCTTTGGTTATAAAGAACGCCCTGAACAATAAACCAATACCCGTTTATGGCACGGGCAGAAACGTTCGAAATTGGCTGTACGTAGACGACCATTGCAATGCCATTGACCTTATTATTCACAAAGGAAAAGAGGGCGAGATTTATAACGTCTGCTCGGATGAAGAATTTCAGAACGTTGAAGTCGTAAAAGCGGTCTGCAGGCTTCTCGGAAAGCCCGATAGTTTAATCAATTACGTAACCGACAGAAAAGGTCACGACAGTCGATACGGAATAAATTCGGATAAACTGCGAAAGCTTGGTTGGTTACCGCAAACTAAATTCGCAGACGGTATTAAAAAAACGGTGGAGTGGTATTTAAATAATAACCAATTGTGAAATAGTTTAAAGTTTACTTGCATATAAGATCCAACGAAAACGATTGACATATCGAGTCAATCGTTTTATAATACATACCGATACATACCTAATTAAAAAAAGGAAAAGATATACTTATGGCAGAACTTGAAAAAACTACCGAATTGGAAGAATGCACTCACGATTGTTCGACGTGCGGAGCAAGCTGTTCTTCGCGCGAAGCAGAGGTAGATCCTGCGGCGGAAGAGCGCAAAAAAATAAATAAAATCGGAAAGACCTATGCTGTTATGAGCGGAAAGGGCGGAGTGGGTAAGAGCCTCGTAACGTCCCTTCTTGCGTCGGCAACGTCGGCGCTTGGCAAGGTTACCGCAATCCTTGACGCGGACATCACCGGTCCGAGTATACCGCGCGCGTTTGGGCTGAGCAAGGCAAGAGCGAGCGGAAGCCCTCTCGGTATACTTCCCGTAGAAACGGCAAGTGGCGTTAAGGTTATGAGCCTGAACCTGCTTATGGAAAACGAAACCGATCCCGTCGTATGGCGCGGAGCAATGATAACCGGTTGCGCCCAGCAGTTCTATACCGACGTAGTGTGGGGCGACGTGGATTACATGTTCGTGGATATGCCTCCGGGAACGGGTGACGTACCTCTCACCGTGCTCCAGCAGTTCAAAGTGGACGGCATAATCCTCGTTACCAGTCCGCAGGAACTCGTAAGCATGATCGTGGAGAAAGCCGCTAAAATGGCGAAGATGATGAATGTGCCCATTATCGCTCTCGTGGAAAATATGTCTTATTTCGTATGCCTCGACTGTGGAAAAAAGCATACGATCTTCGGCGAAAGCCACCTCAGCGATATAGCAAAGACCTACGGTATCCCGAACACCGCTTCTCTTCCCATTGACCCGACGATAGCCGAAAACGTAGACAACGGTAGAGTAGAAGGCCTTTTCGAGCTTCTCCTTCCTCTCGCAAAAGAAATCATAAAATAACATATAAAATGCAACGTTATCAATACTACGCCACAATAAAAACAAAACACACAAACGCCGTCGCTTGACTTCAGCGACGGCGTTAATTTTATGTGTTTAAAAGCAAGTTATATTAAATTTATGTAACTACTTTTTCTTTAAAAGGTCAGCCATGTACTTGCCGGGGGAAACCCCGACGGACTTGCGGAATAGCTTGCAGAAATAGTTGTGATCGTCCACGCCTACCGCGCGCGCAACGGCAGTTACGGTAGTATTGCCGGCTTTCTCTTTGAACAGATTCTTCGCTTTTTCAATGCGCTTGAAGGTAACGTACTGACCGATTCCCATACCGAAGGAGTCCATAGAAATCTGATAGAGCTTGGTGCGCGATACGAAAAACTGACGACAAATGGTGTCGCTATCCAGTCTTTCTTTGAGATTGTTTTCGATAAACAGGTCGATTTGACGTGAAATATCGTCGTTCTTCCAGCTGGCAAGGTTACTGATTTGCAAATACGCTGCAATCGCGTCAAGCAATTTGACCGAAGAAAGAATCTTCTCGCGCGAATGCTTTTTGACCTTCTTAACCGCTTTGAGAACCTCGTCGCCGTCGAGAGCGTACTGCGCCGTGCGGTGGCAAACCTCCGTGACCGCCGTTTCGTAATCCTCACTCGGCATCATGTGCGCGAATATTGCATAACCTACTACGCCACCACCCAGCCTTATAGGCGTGATAGCCTCGGTAATGCCGGCATGGCAGGTGTAAACGTGAGGTTGGCGCAATTTCTTAGCGCGTTTGCAAGCCTCGTTATCGCATGTGCGACAAGCCTTAGCGCCTGCCTCAGTGCTTCGTATAAGCTTGCATATTTCGGGCAGTTCACTCGGATATTCAGTGACAATATTAAATTTGTCGTCAAATACCGAAATTCGTATCCCCACGACCGTGTAAAAGTCTTTCAACACTTCCGTTAATCTGTTTTTTTCAAATGAACTTATCATAATCTTATCTGTTACCCGAGAAAATTATTTCAATCTGTGAACAATTATACCATAGTTCGAACAAATTTGTCTATAAAATTAAAGCAAAATATGATATAATTTTTTTGTATAAATAAATTTATAAGAATAGGTGTAATTATGTACAAAGTAATAAATGACGTTATCAAATCCGTGCGCGTTCTGTCTGCGGAGCAGGTAGAAAAGGCAAACAGCGGACATCCCGGTACGCCTCTCGGCGTAGCTCCGATTATCTCAACGCTATTCGGGAAATTCATGAAGATTGCGCCGACTAAGCCTGATTTCTTTAACCGTGATCGTTTCGTGCTTTCGTCAGGCCACGCTTCGGCAATGCTTTATTCGATCCTGCACGTATGCGGATACGACGTTACTGCGGAAGATCTCGCGTCTTTCCGTCAGTACGGCAGTCGCACGCCCGGTCATCCCGAGGTAGGAGTAACGCCCGGCGTAGATTGCTCAACCGGACCTCTTGGACAGGGCATAGCCAACGCAGTAGGTATGGCGCTTGCCGAACGTATACTCTCGGCAAAGTTCAACAAGCCGGGTTATAACCTCGTTGATCACTATACGTACGCGCTTTGCGGAGATGGTTGTATGATGGAGGGTGTGGAAAACGAAGCTGCGTCACTTGCCGCGCTCTGGAAACTCGGTAAGCTTATCGTTATCTACGACAGCAACCGCATAACGATCGAGGGCAACACCGACATTTCTTTCGTAGAAGACGTTGCCGCTCGTCATAAGGCGCTGGGCTGGCACGTAGTAAGAGCAGGCAACGCAGAAAATCTCGAAACGCTGGCTGACGCGCTTGAGCAGGCGCGCGCTGAGGACGGAAAGCCTTCGCTTATTATCGTGTCGAGTACTATCGGCTACGGAGCGCCCAATGCAGGCACGAGTTCCGTACACGGCGCGCCTCTTGGCAAGGAAGGACTCCGTTCACTCAAAAACACGCTTGATTGGACGTGCGATCCGTTCTGTGTGCCCGATACCGTTAAGACTTTTGCTGAAGATATGAAAGCTAAAGGCGAAAAGCACGTCAGCGAATGGACAGAACTCCTCGAAAAAGCGCGAAAGCAGTATCCTACGCACGTCGAAGAGTTTGAAAAGTGGTTAAGCGGAGATTACGCGCGTAAAGCGATTAACGCTCCCGAACTATATAATATCACCAAAACCTCCTCCGCAACCCGTAACCTTTGCGGTGAAGCGCTTGCGGTTGTAGACAAACTCGTTCCCAACCTCGTAGGCGGTTCAGCAGACCTTGCGCCGTCTAACTGTACGGCGATTAAAGGTAAGGAGTATTATTCTCCCGAAACGAGCGCAGGTAGGGCGATCCACTTCGGCGTTCGCGAACACGCAATGGCTGCTATATGTAACGGTCTTGCGCTTCACGGCGGACTGCTTCCGTTCTGCGCGACCTTCTTCGTGTTCTCGGACTATATGAAGTATGCGATTCGCATGAGCGCTCTTATGAAGCTCCCCGTAACGTACGTTCTTTCGCACGACTCGATCGGCGTGGGTGAGGACGGCCCTACGCACCAGCCTGTGGAACAGCTCACAAGTTTGAGAAGCATACCCGGTTTATATACTTTCCGTCCCTCGGACGGTACGGAAACTTCGGTGGCGTTTGCGCGCGCTCTTGAAGGAGTAGCGCCTACCGCAATCGTAACCAGCCGTCAAAAGCTTCCTGCGCACAACCTTTCTACCAAGGAAGGCGCACTTAAGGGTGGTTACGTCCTGTCAAACGGAAGCAAAGAAATGCCCGACCTTATTCTTATGGCGAGCGGTAGCGAGGTAGGTCTTTGCCTTGAAGCGCAGAAAGTTTTGGAAGAAAAGGGCGTGAGCGCGAGAGTGGTTTCCATGCCTTGTATGGACCTTTACAAAGAACAGAGCGCAGAATATAAAGAAAGCGTTCTGCCGAAGTCCGTTAGAGCAAGGGTGGCAGTAGAAGCCGGAAGCAGAATGAGCTGGGGCGAGTTCGTAGGTCTTGACGGCGCATACGTTTGCATGGATGAATTCGGCGAGTCAGCGCCCGCCAACAAGCTATTCGAAAAATACGGCTTTACCGTAGAAAACGTAGTTAAAGTAGCGGAAAGTTTATTATAATACTTATACACTTAACCATAAAAGACGGAGTAGATATATTGCTTCGTCTTTTAAATTGAGTATTAAACTTCTAAGTGTGAACAAAATTTCTATATTGCGAACAAAAAAGACTATAAAATGTCCAATCTATAATATATAATGTCTATGATAGAATCAGTATGATTTCAAACTTTTAAACAAAACGTAAGGAGTTAAATAAATGAGCGAAATTTTTAAGGGGATTCCCGAAATTAAGTACGAAGGTGCAAAGAGCACCAACTCGCTTGCTTTCAAGTATTACGACGCAGATAAGGTCGTACTCGGCAAGAAGATGAGTGAGCATCTCCCGTTTGCAATGGCGTGGTGGCATAACCTCTGCGCGGAGGGCTCTGATATGTTTGGTCGCGGAACTGCAGACAAGGCGTTCGGCGCAGACGAAAAGGGCACGATGGCGCACGCTAAGGCTAAGGTTGACGCAGGCTTCGAATTCATGAAGAAGCTTGGCATAAAGTACTTCTGCTTCCACGACGTTGACATAGTTCCGGAAGCGGACGATATCAAAGAAACCAACAAGCGTCTTGACGAAATTACCGATTATATACTCGAAAAGATGAAAGGCACGGACGTTAAGTGCCTTTGGGGAACGGCAAATATGTTCAGCAATCCCCGATTTATGAACGGCGCAGGCTCAACCAACAGCGCAGACGTATACGCTTTCGCAGCCGCGCAGGTAAAGAAAGCGCTTGAACTCACCGTTAAGCTTGGTGGAAAGGGCTACGTTTTCTGGGGTGGTAGAGAGGGCTATGAAACGCTTATGAATACCGATATGGCGTTCGAGCAGGAGAATATCGCATACCTTATGAAGATGGCTGTCGAGTACGGCAGAAGTATCGGCTTTACCGGCGACTTCTATATCGAGCCTAAGCCAAAGGAGCCTATGAAGCACCAATACGACTTTGACGCGGCAACTGCAATCGGCTTCCTTAAAGCTCACGGACTTGATAAGGACTTCAAGATGAATATTGAGGCTAACCACGCTACGCTTGCAGGACATACCTTCGAACACGATCTCCGCGTTTCCGCAATCAACGGTATGCTCGGTTCGATTGACGCGAACCAAGGCGATTTCCTCCTCGGCTGGGATACCGACGAATTCCCTTACGACGTATATACTGCAACCAAGGCAATGTACGAAGTGCTCAAAGCAGGCGGATTAACCGGAGGATTTAACTTCGACGCCAAGAACCGTAGACCTTCTTATACCGTAGAGGATATGTTCAAAGGCTATATTCTCGGCATGGATACCTTTGCTCTCGGTCTTATCAAGGCAGCCGCAATAATCGAGGACGGAAGACTTGACAAATTTATTGAAGATAAGTATTCTTCATACAAGAGCGGAATAGGTAAGAAGATAATAGACAGAACGACCTCCCTCGCAGAACTTGCCTCCTACGCCGAAGAAATGGGCGCGCCCGATCTTCCCGGTTCTGGTAATCAGGAGGGATTAGAGGCTATATTTAACCAGATATTATTTGGATAAGCGGACAGCGTGTAAAGCCTCCCTCCTTGAGGGAGGTGGCACGTGTAAGCGTGACGGAAGGAGTTGCGTGCAGTCGCAGGATCTCAAAGCTATGCTTCTATGTAAGGAGTTATAATGAACAACTATATTGGTATCGATCTCGGAACGAGCGCAGTAAAATTACTGCTTGTGTCCGCAGACGGTAGTATAATCAATGAAACGCAGGAAGAATATCCCGTATACTATCCAAAAGGCGGTTGGAGCGAACAGCACCCCGAAGATTGGATGACGGCTATTACGCGTGGTATGAAAACGCTTATGTACGGCGTTGATCCGAGTACGGTTAAGGGTATATCTTTCGGCGGACAGATGCACGGTCTCGTCATTCTGGACTCGGACGATAACGTAATACGTCCGGCTATCCTTTGGAATGACGGAAGAACTGCGGAAGAAACCGAATACCTGAACGATGTTATCGGTAAGGCAAAGCTATCTGAGCTGACGGCTAACATAGCTTTCGCAGGTTTCACTGCTCCCAAAATACTGTGGGTAAAAAATCACGAGCCCGAAAACTTCGATCGCATAGCAAAAATAATGCTTCCAAAGGACTACGTAGCGTATATGCTTTCTGGCGTGCATTGCACGGATTATTCGGATGCAAGCGGTATGCTTCTGCTGGACGTAGAGAACGGCGAGTGGTCGGATGAAATGTGCAAAATTTGCGGAATAGACTCTTCGCTACTTCCTAAACTTTACGACTCGTACGAGGTGGTAGGTGAGATTAAGCCGTCTATGGCTAAGCTCCTTGGACTCCCGTGTGGCGTAAAAATTATAGCCGGCGCAGGCGATAACGCTGCTGCTGCGGTAGGTACGGGAACGGTAGGGAACGGCGCGTGCAACGTTTCACTCGGCACGAGTGGTACCATATTCGTTTCTTCGGATGCTTTTGGCGTAGACAAGGATAACGCGCTTCATTCTTTCCGCCACGCAGACGGATATTTCCACCTCATGGGTTGCATACTTTCCGCAGCTTCATGTAATAAGTGGTGGATAGAGGACGTTCTTAAGTCCGACCACGGCGTTGAACAAAACGACATGCGTTCGCTCATTGGCAAAAACGACGTTTATTTCCTGCCATATATGATGGGGGAGCGTTGCCCTCATAACGACGTAGACGCGCGCAGTATGCTTGTGGGAATGCGTCCGAACACAACGAGAGCGAGCCTTGGTCTTGCCGTAATGGAAGGTGTAACCTTTGCGCTTCGCGATTGTTTGGAGATTGCCAAGGCTAACGGCGTGAATATAGAGCGTACACGACTTTGCGGAGGCGGAGCTAAGAGCGAACTCTGGCGTACTATCGTTGCCAACACGTTCGGAATGCCCGTTGATACGGTGATGACTGAAAAGGGACCGTCGTACGGCGCGGCGCTTCTTGCAATGGTAGGTTGCGGAGAGTACGCGACCGTCAAAGACGCTTGCGACGCCTGCGTGGCAGTACGAGCAACAATTCTTCCAGACGAGAAACTCACCAAAGCCTACGACAAAGCGTATAAGGTATATAAAGAATTATACCCTGCAATGAAAAACGTATTTAAACTAATGAAGTAAGACGTAAAAACATATTGTCATCCTGAGCGGTAGCCGAAGGATCTCATAAGATTCTATCGGTCGCTTTGCTCCCTCCAGAATGACGATAACTCATTCCGTCTGTTTTGCAAACACCTTATCTCAGGTAGGAAGGCTACTGTCATTCTGAGCGGTAAGACATATTGTCATCCTGAGCGGTAGCCCGAAGGGTCTCATAAGATTCTGTCGGTCGCTTTGCTCCTTCAAGAATGACCGTGGGTAGTCGGCGAATGAAAATCGACGCGTAAATAATAAGGAGATTATGATGAATAAACAACAAGTATTTAACCCGTACTTGCCGAGCTGGGAATACATACCCGACGGCGAGCCACATAAGTTCGGCGACCGTATATACGTATACGGAAGCCACGATAAGTTTAACGGCAAGACTTTCTGTATGAACGACTACGTTTGTTGGTCTGCGCCGGAAAA
>JAFTMM010000122.1 GCA_017452405.1 Clostridia bacterium
CCACTCCAACGGTAAGAACCGTACAAGCAAAGAAAGCTATGAGAGCGGTCACGTTCTGCCTGCGAAGTGAGAATATGCTCTTTATATTGGAGCGGGCGTTGAAGATATGGAACATCTTTGCCATAGCAAGCGTGAGGAACGCCGAAGTTATGCCGTAAGCAGACTCGCCGTTCGGTATTTCCCACACGAATTCGCCACCCGACTGCATAGCGCCGATACCGTGACCGATAAAATATGCAAGCACGGTAATCACGGCAAGAAACACGCCTTGAACGATGATATTGATACCCAAAAAGTTACATAAAATATTACCGTTTGAGGACCGTGGCTGACGGCTCATAACGTCATCGTCACTCTTTTCCATACCGAGAGCTATTGCAGGAACGGTATCACCTATGAGGTTTATCCAGAGCAGATGAACGGGTTCGAGTATGGTAAATCCGAGAAGTGTTGCAAAAAAGATTGCCAAAACTTCGGCAAAGTTACTAGACAACAGGAAGGAAACGGCTTTGAGTATATTGTCATAGATACGTCTACCCTCGCCTACCGCCGTCACAATCGTAGCGAAGTTATCGTCGGCAAGCACCATATCTGCCACGCCTTTGGTTACGTCCGTACCCGTTATGCCCATGCCTATCCCGATATCCGCAGATTTAATACTCGGCGCGTCGTTTACGCCGTCGCCCGTCATAGCCGTTACCGATCCGCGCGCTTTCCAAGCGTTTACTATTCGCACTTTATGTTCGGGACGAACTCGCGCGTATACCGAAAATTCAGTTATGCGTTCGTTTATTTCGTCGTCGGGGATTTTGCTCATTTCCTCGCCCGTTATAGCCTGACTGCGGTCGGTAATAATGCCGAGTTCAAGCGCAATCGCAACGGCGGTGTCGAGGTGATCGCCCGTTATCATAATGGGGCGTATGCCTGCTCTTTTGCATTCGGCTACCGCATCCAAGGTTTCGGGACGCACGGGGTCTATCATGCCGACAAGTCCGATAAAAGTCAATTCGCTTTCATTTACGGCAAAGCCCTCTTTATCACATTCACGGTAAGCACCGGCAAGCACGCGAAGCGCTTTGTCCGCCATACGCTTGTTTTGGGCGAGGATATCCGCTCTCATCTTATCAGTAAGCACAACGACTTTTCCATCCACGCGCATATTTGCGCAGACTTTGAGTACTTCGTCGGGAGCGCCTTTCGTATAGGATATAACCTTGTCGCCGTAATCATGCGCCGTAGTCATCATCTTGCGCTCGCTGTCAAATGGCAGTTCACTTACGCGCGGATAAGAGCGTTCGGCTTCGGTCTTATTCAAGCCCGATTTAAGCGCATACTCAACAAGAGCGCGTTCGGTAGGTTCGCCGACTACGCCTTCCTCAGTAACCTGCGCATCCGAAGCAAGAGCAAGCGCTTTAACGAGAAGACTTTCGTCCTCGCCGTACGTTTCCACTACCGTCATACGGTTCTGAGTAAGCGTTCCCGTCTTATCCGAGCAAATAATTTGAGCGCACCCCAGCGTTTCTACGGCAGAGCGACGGCGAATTATAGCGTTCTTTTTGGACATTCTCGTAACGCCGATAGATAACGTAAGCGTTACGACGGACGCTAGCCCTTCGGGGATTGCCGCAACGGCAAGGCTTACTGCTATGATAAAGCTATCGAGAACTATTGAGTGCGTAATTGCTTCTGCCGTAAACAGACGAACGGCGAATACTACCGCGCAAATGCCGAGAACGATGAACGTGAGGATTTTGGAAAGCTGACCGAGTTTTCTCTGAAGTGGCGTCTTCTCCTCTTTGGCAGACTGAAGCATACTTGCAATCTTGCCCATCTCGGTACTCATACCGACGGCAGTTACTATTCCCTTGCCCCTTCCGAACACTACCGAAGTTCCGCTGTACGCCATACATTTATTGTCCTGCGGAGTTACTACGCCCTTTAAAGCGTCTGTGTTTTTATCTACCGGAAGACTTTCGCCGGTAAGCGCAGATTCCTCGACTTTCATTGAAGCCGTTTCAATCAAGCGCATATCAGCAGGTACGGCATCGCCTGCTTCAAGCACGACCACGTCGCCGATAGTCAGTTCTTCACTTCGTACCGTCTTTTGTTCACCGTCGCGCATAACCTTGCTCGTAGCAGCGGTCATTTCACTCAGCGCCTTAATGGCGTTATCCGCCTTGCACTCCTGAACCACACCCATTACGGCGTTAAGCAGTACTACTACGGAAATGATAATAACCTCCGCAAAGCCCTCGCCGTCCACGATTGCGACTATGAGGCTGACTACCGCAGCAATAATAAGCACGATAAGCATAGGATCGATAAGTTGATTGATAAACCGACGCACTATGCCGATTTTCTTGCCTTCACTCAGCTTATTCGCGCCGTGAGAGGACAGTCGCGCCTTTGCTTCGGTAGAGCTCAATCCACTCTCACTTGAACGTAAGTCGGCTATCGCCTGCTTTGTGGATTTATTGTAATGTTCCATAATATTCTCCTTTTTATTATTCGTTAAATAAAAAACTCGCGCATCCTTATTAGGACACACGAGTCTTATCATTTCAAACAGTCCCGGCTTTGGCATTATACCCAAAACGGCTGACGGGATTTGTTACGCATATAAGCGCCGATTACTCCCTCGAGTATTTATTTTCTGTTATTATATCATTTATTATATGAGCTGTCAAGAAATAATACCACCAAAATCTCTTACTCCGTTCGAAGCGCCACTACGGGATCTTGCTTCGCCGCCTTAGACGCCGGCAACAATCCGGAAATTAGCGTTAAGAATACGGAAATGCCTACCATAATGAGGGCGTGGATAGGGTTAAGTGAGGCAAGGGTATAAATGCCCGAGAACGCGCCTATTATCGTATTACCTATGAAACTGAGCGTGTAAGTCACGGCAATACCTATGATACCGGCAAGCAGTCCAATTATAGTCGTTTCTGCCGTGAACAGGTTTTTAATATCGCGCTTGCGACCGCCCATTGCGCGGATTACGCCGATTTCCTTAATACGCTCTACTACCGAAACGTAGGTTATAATGCCTATCATTACGGTAGAAACGACGAGTGAAATAGAAGTAAATACTACGAGAGCGACGGTTATCATGGTTATGAGCGTGTTGACCATGGTCATAATAACGCCAAGTGTGTCGTTATAATTAATCTCCTTTGTATGGTCAATTTCTCCGTCCTCACCAAGAATATAGCCGTTTTCCTCGTCGTTCCACTTATCAAGATATGCCGTTATCATATCCTTATCGTCAAAACTGTCGGTATAGAACTGTATACGCGTGGGCAGTTCCGCGCCTCCAAGCGCGTTAAGGCGAACTACCTTATCCGACGAACCGAAAATCATTTCGGTCATATAAGTTTTGAGCGCCATGTATTGAAGCGAGGGATTATTCGCCATTGATTCCGCCATCTCAGGAGTGATGTCGGGATTGCTTGCCATTATAGAAGCCTTGATAACTTCTTTAATCGACGTATCAACGTACTCGGCAAACTCCTCGCGCGTCATCATAGCCGAGATAGCGCTTAATCCCGTTCCCGACATTCCTTCTGAAGCCTGCGAACCGAAGCCTTCATCGTGGATAATGCGCTTAACGTTACGGATTATCTCGCCCGTTTCTTCGATTTCTTTGTCGTAATAAAACTCGTAAGTGAAGGTAACGTTGCTTATATACTTTGAATCACCCTCTCTTGCTTTCGCCTCTTTTACCACTTCGGACATGGTTTCTTCGTTGGTTTCAATTGCGCGGACGTGGTCAGTAAGCGCCTTAGTGTAATACATACCCGACGAAAGCATACCGTACTGCACGCTGTCGTGTGGTTTGAGTATGCAGGCAACTTCCATTTCTATACCTTTCGCCCTATCTTCAGCGCTGAAGTCGTCCGAATAGGTGTTATATCTATACGTGTTATTGCCGTTAATCTCACCCGTTTTGGTGAATACGACGTCGTTGGGATACCAAGTAAAGGTCTTGGCGTTATCACCCACGAAGTGAGAGTAGTCAAACGGATCTGCCATATGCGGTTTATCCGGTTGATAGAACACGTTAGGCTCTTCCTCGGTATGCGTCATTTCAAAGGCGTAGTTAACCATTTCGCGCGCAGAAACGTAGCCGAACTGCGCTATCATTAAGTCGTTAATTTCGGCGTTACTATTAAGTACGAGTATGAGTTTATCCTTGGAGTCTGCGCTCGTAAGGTCGGGGAATTCGCCCGCCACCACGTCGTACTGCGTCATGATGTATTCTTCATTGTTCGGAATTTCGCTGAACGTGGATATACTGTCAATAAGAGCAGTATACATGGCGTACTCTTCAATCTCACCGAGCACGCTGGCAAACGTCGAACGAATACCCGCAATGGAAATATTCTTAGACTCAATCGTTCCCGATTCTACAAACTCTCCCGATTCGTTTTCTTCCTTATACTTTACGCCCTCGTCCTCGAATACGTATTCGGTATAAATATTATTAGCAAATTCAATGCCGTAAGAGTATCTTATAGCGTCCGTATATTCTTCAAGATCGGGCGTATCGTTGTCGTCGTCTTTGCTGTCTGCTTGCAGGAAATCTATATAATCTTTCGTAATATCGTTGGTAGTCATAGCGCCGGACAGCGTCGTCATAGTTTCGATAACTTTGTTGACGTATACTTTATCCGCCTCGCGTTCGTCCGTGTCTTCTTCCATTAAAAGATTAGTCATATCGAGTAGCGAGGTAAAGTCCAGCGCCGTTCCCGACACGCTGACGGGGAAGCCGGACAGCATATCCGTTTCCATATCGTTTATGTACGCCTGTATACCTGACGAAAAAGCGAGGACTATCGCAACGCCTATTATGCCGATAGAGCCTGCTATACCGACCATAATCGTTCTGCCTTTTTTGGCAAGCAGATTGCGCGCGGAAAGAGCGAACGCCTTTCTTGCGCCCATTTTAGCCTTTTCTTTAGACTTCTTCTTGCCCTCTTTAGCTCTTTGCTTGCGCTGTTCCCTAGCGCGGAATTTACACTCGACTTTTTCTTCTTCCAGCGTATAAGGATCGGTATCGCCTATCACCTTACCGTCACGCATACTTATAATGCGCGTAGAATACTGCTCGGCAAGTTCGGGGTTATGCGTTACCATAATAACCAGCTTTTCCGAAGCTATTTCTTTCATAAGCTCCATAATCTGAACGCTGGTCTTGGAGTCGAGCGCACCGGTAGGCTCGTCGGCAAGCAGAATTTCGGGATCGTTTACGAGAGCGCGCGCTATGGCCACTCGCTGACATTGACCGCCCGAAAGCTGATTGGGGCGTTTATCCATCTGATCGGCAAGACCGACTTTTGCAAGCGCCTCTTTTGCTCTGCGACGGCGCTCTGCTTTGCCTACGCCTGCTATCGTGAGAGCAAGTTCAACGTTACCGAGAACGGTCTGGTGCGGAATGAGGTTATAGCTTTGGAATATAAAACCAATACGGTGGTTGCGATACACGTCCCAGTCTCGGTCTTTAAATTCCTTGGTAGAACGACCGCCGATAACGAGATCGCCCGAAGTGTATTTGTCAAGTCCTCCGATAATGTTCAGTAGCGTAGTCTTTCCACAGCCTGACGGTCCGAGAACGGACACGAATTCGGACTCGCGGAAATTGACCGTAATGCCTTTCAAGGCAGGTACGGATTCGCCTGCTACTTTATAATTCTTTCTTACTCTTTCCAGCCTTAACATTCTGACCTCTTAATGAACGGAGCGCTCACCCCTCCATAATATTTTTGTAATTATTTTACGCGTTATTGCTTAAATTTATATTAAATCTGCGCTTTAACGTTACAACTTTATATAACGGTTTGAAAACAGTTGACAAATTTCTGCTTTTCTTTTATAATTCTCGGTATGGAAACTAAAAAGATTGGCAAACTTAACATGCTCGGTTCGGGACTTGCGTTCCTCATCACCGTGTATATCGGAATTATTTATATCCTGCTTATGGCAGGTTCGTCGGAAGGCAATATCGGTTTTGAGATGACTACCGGTTACGCCGGCTATTGGGCTTTCCGCTTCGTCGTTTGTATTCTCGTGTACCTCTGTGCGCTCGTGAATATCGTTGCAATCCCCGCGTACTTTGCGCTTAAGGCAAAAGGCTCCGACCATCCGGCGCTCAAAGGCTTCGGAGCTACGCAGATTATCGCTTCGATCGTAATGCTTATTGCCGTGATTATGTTCTGGTCGGCTCAGGGCCCGATCTTTGACGCAGACGTAAGCACGCCTTTTGCAACTCCCTACCGTATCGTTGAGCTTATCCTTGCAATCCTTTCGGTAGGAGGCGTAATACTTACCACTGTTTATACCGCAAACAGTGACGTGATTCATTCGCTCAAGAAGAAGTATAACAAAAAGTAAGTCGCAAGTCAAAGAACATAAAAGGGTTTTTGACATAACAAGATAAATTTATGTAATTTTAAGGCTGTCTGTGACAGCCTTTTCTTTTTTCGCGCGTTTCCCTTAGTCAGTACGTTGCTTATCATTAAGTCATACTGAGCGAAGAGCGTTAGAATGACGGAGTTGCTTATCATTAAGTCATACTGAGCGGAGCGTATGCGTAGTCGAAGTATCTCGTCTTTATTTAGATCCTTCGACTTCACTTCGTTTCGCTCAGGATGACAGGTAGATCCTACCGCTACGCTCCACAAACGGAGAGCGTTACTTATCATTAAGTCATACTGAGCGAAAATCGTTAGAATGACGGAGTTACTTATCATTAAGTCATACTGAGCAGAGCGTTAGAATGACGGAGTTACTTATCATTAAGTCATACTGAGCAGAGCGTA
>JAFTMM010000123.1 GCA_017452405.1 Clostridia bacterium
ACAGGACGTGCAGAGTTTAGATTATAATTTCTCAAGACTGCTTGGGATCAGGGCAGACGCGCGTCAGCTTTTAAGCATCTTGCCCGATGAGGTTATTACCAACAAACAGTCCGAACGGAATATTCCCGACAAGCTACTTCCTGTTTTTGAAGCGGAAAAACGCGCGTCAAGCCTATATTCGCTGATTAGCGGAAGAAAGGAAGATATATTTTACCATAAACTTGCGGTTATCGATTAAACGATTTACGCAAGTTCTTTTATTAACTCTTCCGTCTTTTCCCATCCAAGGCAGGCGTCGGTTACCGACTTGCCGTATACGCAACCGTCAACACTCTGATTTCCGTCGTCGATATAACTTTCGACAAGCAGACCTTTAACTACGGAATTAAAATCACTATACTTCATATTGCTGAAAATTTCCTTTGCGATACGCACCTGTTCGTAAGGATTTTTTCCGCTGTTTGAGTGGTTGGTGTCAATAATCACGGCAGGATTTTCTAAGCCCTGCTGTTTGTACATATCATAGAAACGCATAACGTCCTCGTAGTGATAGTTGGGAATATTGTTACCGTGAACGTTTACGCTTCCTCTTAAAACAGCGTGGGCGTATTTATTGCCCGAAGTCTTAACTTGATAACCGCCGTACTTGAATTCATTGGGAATTTGAGCCGCATAGATGGAGTTGAGCGTTACGCCAAAGCTACCGTTCATCGGGTTTTTAATACCAACGGGAACGTCAATACCGCTTGCGACGAGTCTGTGTTGCTGGTTTTCGGACGAACGAGCTCCGACTGCGATATACGAAAGAATGTCAAGAACGTAATCAAGATTGTCCGGATAAAGCATTTCGTCCGCTGCGGTAAGTCCGCTTTCGCGTATTGCGCGTATGTGCATGTGACGAAGGTGCAAAATTCCGCTCTCAATGTCCGTATTTTTGGAATGAGGATCGGGAGAATGCATCATTCCTTTGTATCCCTCACCTTTCGTGCGGGGTTTACCCGTATATATACGAGGCATAAGTTTAAATTTTTCTTTTACTTCATCGGCAAGACGCGCAAGTCTCGTAACGTAATCAATAACCGCGTCTTCATTATCTGCGCTACAAGGTCCGATAATAATTACTTTTCTTTTGTCCGTGCCGTCTATTATTGCTTTAAGTTCTGCATCATGTTTAGCTTTAACGCTGACAAGATCGGCAGTCATAGGTATGGTTGCAGCAGCTTCCTCTGCGCTCATTACTTTCTTGATTTTTTCAAACATATTGTATCTCGCTTTAATTGTATTCGTAATATTTTTTAACGTCTTCGGTAATTTCTTTGCTTATTAAATGCTCATACGGTTGTCCGTTAGCTACTGCATTTCTTACCATTTCTGAAGAAATATCGGCTAATTCAGACTTAATAAGCACAAAATTGACACGTTGATCCATAGAAACGTAGATTCTTTCAAGCTCTTTTTCATACTCGTAATCGACTTCGTTTCTAAATCCGCGCACGATATTAAAACAATCTTCTTCTTTCAGAAAATCGGTTAACATACCGCTAAAACATTTTACATCAATTCCGTCCAAATTTGCAAGCGATTTACTCGCTAATTTTACCCTGATTTCTTTCGAAAGCATATCTTCTTTATACGTTTCTTCTGCTACGGCGACGATAACGTGTTCGTAGCGTTTTAACGCTTCATCTACCAGATGTTTATGTCCAAGAGTGAACGGATTAAATGATCCGGGAAATATACAAATATTATTCTTCATTGACTTTCCTTAAAAAAGTTATTGCCGTGCCTCTATATTCACGCTTGTCCGCGTTAAATAAAAGATCATTATATTCAAAATTATTTTCCACCGCGTGCTCGATTATTAATATTCCATCGTCAGCAAGAAGTCCGCGTTTTTCTATTTCAGTAATTACTTCAGCCTCTATTTTCAGTGCGTAAGGCGGATCGATAAAAATCATATCAAACTGCGTTCCGTCAAGCTTTCGTGTAGCTACCTTCCAATCGGTATTGAAAACCTTTGCGTTTGCTTTTGTGAGCGCTACGTTCTTTCTTATGACGGAAACGGCGTCGGGATTCTTGTCCACAAAAATCGCTTCGTCTGCTCCACGGCTTAAAGCTTCAAGCCCCAACGAGCCTGAACCCGCAAAAAGGTCGAGAACGCGTCCTCCTATATCGCCCGAAGAAACTAAAATATTGAATACGCTTTCTTTTACCTTGTCTGAAGTCGGTCTGGTTTTATCTCCTTCAAGAGTATATAAGCGTTTTCCTCTGAATTTTCCTGCAATAATTCTCAATGTTTTTCAAAAATCCTCGTAGGTGTTATTATAATATCAAGTGGCATATCAAACGGCTCTTTGCTGAATACGGCGCATTGCTGTTCGTCAAAAGCAATTCCAATCGCCAAAGTATCATGCTCGGCAAGGTAACGGTCGTAATATCCACCGCCAAAGCCTATGCGGTTCATAGTCTCGTCAATAGCTATAAGAGGTACAATAGTAACGTCACAGTCGCTTTGTGCATAATGCGTTCTATCAAGAGAAATTACGTTCATTATGCCGTTACCGACGACTTCAGGTACGAACACCTGTGAGTGTTCTGAGATCTCGGATATAATCTCTTTTGTAGAAACTTCTCCGCCTATGGACTCATAACAAAATACCGATTTTGCGCCGTTTACGTATGATGCAAGTTTTTTTGCTATACGTTTTTCTTTAGTTTCTCTGTCTGCAACGTTTTTGCGCAGTTCCATATAAACTTTTCTCAAATCGTTTTTATTCATAAATCCTTTTTAATCGCTTGCC
>JAFTMM010000124.1 GCA_017452405.1 Clostridia bacterium
CGAAATTGGCAGACGCGCTAGATTCAGGTTCTAGTGAGAAATCGTGCAGGTTCAAGTCCTGTCAACCGCACCACGAAAAAAGACCACCTCGTGTGGTCTTTTTTCGCTTGAATTGTGAGTTATTTCATTCGGTCTAAAAACTCGTTTATGCCGTTTTGAACGTATTGCTTTTGGCTTTGATCGAGATAACTTATAAGCGCCAATAATTCGCCTACGTGAGTCATTTCTTCGTGCATTATGTTTGCCCAGGTTTCTTTGGCGAGCTTATCCGTCGTGCTATGTAAATGAGCGTCGTAATCAATTACCGCCTGAATTTCGCCGATTAAGTCTTTGCGAGCTTTTTGCAAAGTGTCAAAATTTGCGACGTTGTTTTCGACGGAATAATTCGGATTATTCATTGAATTGTTCATAGAACCCATTGAATTGTTCGTAGTATTATTTCCGTAGTTTTCATCGTTATTGAATGAATTATAAAAGTTATACATTAACTTACCTCCTTTGATAGTATATTCTTTTCTTGAGTTTTGTGTTAATATATAACAAAAAAGCAATCGAAAAAACGATTGCTTTTTTCTAACGGATAGCTCCCCCCCCACCTTGAAAGTACAATCCAATTAAATTTTAAAAATTTAATATTTACGCTTGAAAAATACATATAATATAATTATAATATAATTATGGAAACGATTGAATTTGAATGGGATCCTAATAACAATGATATAAACAAGAAAAAGCACGGCATATCATTTGAAGAAGCAATCAGCTTTTTATGATACTGAAGCCTTGTTAATTGACGATCCTGAACATTCGCAGGATGAAGAACGGTTCATACTTTTAGGTTATAGCAGTCGGGCAAATCTTTTAGTAGTCTGTCATTGCTATCGATCTACAGATACGGTTATACGAATTATATCGGCGCGGAAAGCTACCAAAAACGAAACCAAACAATATCATGGGCAATAGGAGGTTATTTATGAAAACAGAATACGACTTTTCAAATGCAAGAAAAAACCCATATACCGGGAAATTAAAACAGCAGATTACAATAAATATTGACAGCAACACAATCGCTTATTTTAAATCGATGTCGGAAGATTCGGGTATACCATATCAAACGCTTATCAACCTTTATCTTACCGATTGCGCAAAAAACAATAAACATATATCCATTGCGTGGCAAAATTCGTAAGCGACAAAACAAAAAAGCAATCGAAAAAACGATTGCTTTTTTCTTACGGAGAGCTTCCCCACCCTAAAACAGATCCATTGTGTGTATTATAACAAACGAACCTTAATTGAACTTAAAAAGAACGGTGATTATTGATCAAAATACGCTCTTTTTTTGTGTATCTTTATAGCGTTATCGTGAATTTGATTACGTTTTCTTCAAGCTTTGCCGTAATCTTACCTTTATGCGCCGTCACTATGGCTTTAGCAATCGAAAGACCTATGCCGTGACCACCGCTATCAGAGTTACGCGAACTCTCGGCGCGATAAAAGCGGTCGAACAAAAAACTCAAATCTTCTAACTTTAAGTCCTTTGTTTGATTACTCACGATCAGTTCTATATTCTTGGTATTGCGGTTTAATAATATACCTATCTTTCCGCCGTCTGACGAATATTTGATTGAATTATCGAGTAATATTTCCACGAGCTTTCTAATCACGTTCTCGTCGCCGACGTAAGAGATATTCTTTTCAACCTGCAAGTCCATTTGCTTACCGTTCTTTTCAGCAATAGGAACGAACGACTTAGCGGTTTCAGCTACTGCGTCGGACAGTGAAAACTCGGTCATAATCGATTTATATCCGCTCTCCTCCATGCGCGAAAGTAAGATCATTTTTTCGGTAAGCGAAGCAAGTCGCTCTACCTGCGCCTTTATATCCCTCGTCCACTCGCTTTCGCCGTGTTCCATTTCCAGAACTTCGGCATCCGCATCTATTATCGTGAGTGGAGTTTTTATGTCGTGGCTGACGTTGGTTATAAATTCGCGTTGTTTCAGATAGCTTTCCTTAACGGGGCGGAATAAAAAAGCGGAGGCAATAAAAACGAGCAAGAACACGAGAACTACGCCACCTACGCCAAAGCCTGTTGAAGCGTATAAAAACGTATAAAAAGTATCAAGTTCACGCGCGCAATCGACGAACACGTACAAAGTACCCTCCTCTTTCAGTGCGCTACCGTATCTGAAAGTTTCCAAAAAACCGTCCGTCTTACCTTCATCATAAACGATTGAAACGTACGTCTGCGCAGTCTTTGAAAGAACGGACGTAAAATTCATTAGAATATCTACGTCACCCTCACTGCTTACCGTTGCAGAGAAATATTCGCGACGAGGTCCGTTCTCCATCGCAGTATACGACGGCCATTGCAAAATTATTCCGTCTACTGCGATAGCGTCCTCGATAAACGTGTCCGCCGCCGATACTATACCTGCGTAATTTACTGCGTTGACAATGATAAAAATAGCGCCGAGAACGACAACCAACGACGCCATTGCTATTGCTATGAATCTTATTCGTAGTTTATTTATCATCAGTTTTTTCCAGATAGTAGCCAATATTTCGATTGGCTTTTATTTTTACGTTTGCTCCGAGAGCGTTCAACTTCTTTCGAAGATAGGATACGTAAACCCACACGACGCTGAGCTCGGCGTCGCTGTCGTAACCCCATATTTTCTCCATAAATCGCTCGGTGGATATTACGTTGCTCGGACTACGCATCAGCATTTCCATAATCTGAAACTCCTTGCTTGCCAAGCGGAAGGAGCAATTATTTCCAATAAGTTCGCAGGTCAAACGGTTAAGGCGGACGTTGCCGAAATAAAGGTTATCGTCACCCGATCCGTCTCCTCGACGGAGCATAGCTCTAAGCCTTGCAAGTAGCTCTTTGGCAGAAAAGGGTTTGGTCATATAATCGTCTGCGCCATAGTCTAACCCGGCTACTTTATCGTCCACCTCCGACTTTGCGGTAAGTATCATTACGGGCAGGCGACTGCCTTTTCTGCGGATTTCTTTGAGCACGCTCAATCCGTCTACGTGTGGCATCATAATATCGAGTATCACGCCGTCGTATACTCCCGTTTCAAGGTATGCAAGAGCGTCCGCGCCGTTAAAAACCGCATCAACGGCGTAGTTGTTATGTTTGAGAATTGTGACGAGCGCCGAAGATAACGCTTTCTCGTCTTCGGCAAGAAGTAATCGCATTCGGCTCTCCTCCTTGTGTTTTTACTGTCTTTTAAATTATACCTTAAACGTTGTCAAAAATGCAAATATATTACAAGGATAAAGTAAGACTTCGCGTTGACAAAAGATATAAAATCTTATATAATATATAAGTTAGCTGAAAAACATCGAAAATTTTATATTTATTTAATAATCATCATTTATAATTAACGGGAATTATGGAAAAATACAGAATCGGGTTGGACGTTGGTTCAACGACAATTAAAACAGCGGTTATCGACGAAAAAGGCAACTCGCTCTATTCGAGTTACGACCGCCATTATTCGGATATTAAGTCCACTATCGTGACCGTGCTTTCTCGCGCTATCGAAAAGTACGATCGTTTTTCGCTTGCCGTAACGGGTAGCGGTGGTATCTCCGTTTCAAACTGGTTGGGTATTCCCTTCATTCAGGAAGTTATAGCAGGCATAGAAGCGATTAAGTATTACATACCACAGACGGACGTTGCTATTGAGTTGGGCGGTGAGGACGCTAAGATAACCTATCTTAAGGGCGGAATTGAACAGCGTATGAACGGTACTTGCGCAGGCGGTACGGGCGCGTTTATCGATCAGATGGCAAGTCTTATCGGTACGGACGCGAAAGGTCTTAACGAATACGCTAAGGGTTATAAAACTATCTACCCCATCGCTTCGCGTTGCGGTGTTTTCGCCAAGTCGGACATTCAACCGCTCATTAACGACGGCGCAGCGAAAGAGGATATTTCCGCCAGCGTATTCCAATCCGTAGTTAATCAGACTATTTCCGGTCTTGCCTGCGGTAAGCCCATTAAAGGACACGTCGCTTTCCTCGGCGGACCGCTCCATTTCCTTTCCGAACTAGGCAAGAGATTTGTGGAAACGCTCAATCCCGAAGAAGCGTTATTCCCCGAAAATTCACAGGTATTTAACGCGCTCGGCGCGGCGCTTTCCTCCACCAAAGTTTTCACGGCAGACGAAATCCGCGAAGGTCTTGCAAAATTGCAGACTATGGAAAGCCACGAAGTTCAGCGACTTCAAACGCTCTTTAGTTCGAGCGAAGAACTCGACGAGTTCCGCGCGCGCCATGCAAAGACCTCTATTCCGACCGCAGACGTCAAAACTCACAAGGGCGAGTGTTTCCTCGGTATAGACGCAGGCTCGACTACGACCAAAGCAACGCTTATAAATTCCGACGGCGCTCTGCTCTACTCCTGGTACGGCTCTAACGGCGGTGATCCGCTCAAGACCATTTCGGGCATACTCAAAGAGATTTATTCCCTCCTTCCCGACGACGCTTTTATTGGAAAAGCGTGCTGTACGGGTTATGGAGAAAACCTTATAAAGAACGCGCTCAAGCTCGACCGAGGTGAAATCGAGACCATGGCGCACCAAACGGCAAGTAACGTAATCCTGCCCGGCGTACAGTTCATTCTCGATATCGGCGGTCAGGATATGAAGTGCATGAAGATTAAAGACGGCGTTATTACCGACGTGCTTCTTAACGAAGCGTGCTCGTCCGGTTGCGGTAGCTTTATCGAAACTTTCGCCGCCGCTCTCGGTATGACGGCAGAGGAGTTTGCAAAGAAAGGTCTTGAATCATCTTCTCCCGTTGATCTCGGCTCACGCTGTACGGTATTCATGAACAGCCGTGTTAAGCAAGCGCAAAAAGAAGGCGCAAGCGTAGGCGATATTTCGGCAGGTCTTGCCTACTCGGTAGTCAAGAACGCATTGTTCAAGGTTATCAAGATGCGCGACTTCTCCGAGATGGGCGATAAGGTTATCGTTCAGGGCGGTACGTTTCTCAACGAGTCCGTTCTCCGTGCGTTTGAAATTGTCAGCGGTCGTGACGTAGTACGCCCCGCGCAGGCAGGACTTATGGGCGCGTACGGTTGCGCTATTATTAGCCGTAATACGTACGCTGTCGGCACTAAGTCCACTATTCTTTCTAAGGAAGAACTTGAAAACTTTACTTTCAAAAAGCACACTCGCCGTTGCGGAAAGTGCGGAAACAACTGCTTGCTCACCGTAACCGACTTCTCGGACGGCAGAAAGTTCATTACCAATAACCGTTGCGAAAAGGGCGCGGAAGATGAAACTACTACGGTAGAAAAGCCGAAACCGCTCCCCAATATTTACGCAATGAAGTATAAGCGCTTGTTTGCGCATTATAAGTCGTTACCGCTTGATAAAGCTAAGCGTGGCGTGGTGGGTATCCCCCGCGCGTTAAACATGTATGAGAACTATCCGTTCTGGCATACGTTCTTCACCAAGCTGGGCTTTAGAGTAGTATTATCCCCCCGTTCGACGAGAGCGATTTACGATATGGGTATCGATACCATGCCAAGCGAGTCGGTTTGCTATCCCGCAAAGCTCGTTCACGGTCACGTTACGGCGCTCGTTAAGCAGGGCGTGAAGTTCATTTTCTACCCCGGTATGCCTTACGAAATGATTGAGGACTCTACGGCGAATAACCATTATAACTGCCCCGTAGTAGCAACGTACCCCGACGTTATCCGCAATAATATGGGCGAGATTTTCGGCAAGGACGTTAAATTCATGTGTCCTTTCCTCCCTATCGCGACTCCTAAGCGCATGTGGGAAAGACTGTCTGAGGAGTTCCCCGACATTCCCAAGGCGGAAATCAGAGAAGCGGTAGAAGAGGCTTACGCCGAAGATAAGGCGTTCAAAGACGACGTGCATAAGATGGGCGAAGAAACCGTAAAACTACTTGACGAAACGGGCAAGTTCGGTATCGTCCTTGCGGGCCGTCCTTACCACCTCGACCCTGAAGTCAATCATGGTATACCCGAAATGATTTCCTCTTACGGTTTTGCGGTACTTACCGAGGACAGCGTGTCGCACCTTAAAAAGGTTAAACGTCCTATCCGCGTACTCGACCAGTGGATGTATCACTCCCGACTTTACTCGGCGGCAAGCTTCGTGCGCGAAAAAGAAAACCTCGAACTCGTTCAGCTCAACTCCTTCGGATGCGGTTGCGACGCGGTTACTACCGATCAAGTTCAGGAACTTATGATGGCGGCGAACAAGCTGTATACCGTACTTAAAATAGACGAAGTAAACAACCTCGGCGCGGCGCGAATCCGTATGCGCAGTCTTATGGCTGTTATGGAAGAACGCGCACAGAAGAGCGTTAAGCATACCGAGCCGAAAGATCCCGTTTGGTTCAAAGAGTTTACTAAGGATATGAAAGAGGGCTATACGATAATCGCGCCCAACCTTTCGGATATACATATGCGGTTCTATAAACCGGGCGTTGAGGGTTGCGGTTATAACGTCGTTCTTGTTAAAGAAAGCAAATCGGCTATCGAAGTCGGTCTTAAATACGTCAACAACGACGCTTGCTATCCCACCATTATCACGGTCGGCAGTATGATTGAGGAGCTCCTGACGGGCAAGCACGATCCCAATAAGACTGCGCTCATAATGTCGCAGACGGGTGGTCCTTGCCGTGCTTCCAACTATATTACGCTGATTCGTAAGGCTCTTAAAGCTATCGGCATGCCTCAAGTTCCCGTTATTTCGCTTAACTTCGTCGGACTCGAAAAGCACGAGGGTTTCCCTATAGACCTACGCCTTATGCTCCAATTCATTTACTCTACCATGTACGGCGACGTTATGATGAGATTGCTTTATAAGACCAGACCGTACGAAAAGGTTAAGGGTTCGGCTAACGCGCTTTTTGAAAAATGGGTTAAGATCGTTTCTGAGGACCTCAGAAACAAAAAGACGCTGACTCGTTTCGGCAAGAACGTACGCGCGATGGTCAAGGACTTCAACGAACTGCCCGTTTACGATATTGAGAAACCACGAGTAGGTCTTGTGGGCGAGATACTCGTTAAGTATCACTACGGCGCAAACAACCACGTCGTGGAGCTTATAGAAGCAGAGGGCGGTGAAGCCGTATGTCCGGACATGCTCGACTTCTTTATGTTCGGTTTCCAAAACTCAACGATTAAGCACGATTATCTGGACGGCAAGTGGTCGCATAAGTTTGCAAACAGTATGCTCATCAACCTTGTGGAATTCTTCCGCAAGCCCATGATGAACGCGCTCAAAGGCACGAAGTTCGGTCATCCGACGAATATCCGCGTCATGGCGGAAAAGGCTAAGAAAGTCGTTTCGCTCTGCAACCTTGCCGGTGAAGGCTGGTTCCTGACGGCGGAAATGCTCGACCTCTTCGACGAAGGCGTAAACAACATTATCTGCGTTCAGCCCTTCGCCTGCCTCCCCAACCACGTTACGGGTAAGGGCGTAATGAAGGCGCTTAAAGAGCTTAACGATAAAGCAAATATCGTAGCAGTTGACTACGATCCCGGCGCAAGCGAGGTTAATCAGGTCAATCGTATTAAGCTCATGATGTCAGTTGCCTTCCGCAATATGCGCGAAGCTAAAGGCGAAATCGTAGCCGAGCAAGAGCCTGAAATCATAGACGAGCCTCTTGCAGAGGCGGCGGCAACCACTGATTGCGACTACGGACGTTGTGGTAAGTAAGCAATTCAATATAATTTAAGCCCGATATGCTTTTTTTGACAAGCGTATCGGGCTTTTTGTTTTTGATACGTAGTTTGCAAACAAACTTGATATACGATTATAAAAGTTTATTCTACGTTAAAAAGCTCATTAGGAGTAATATCATACAATGAACAAAGCGTAAGAATTTGATTGTAGTTCAATTCAAATACACCATTTTCAAAACGGCTATATTGTTGCTGTGTCATACACAAAATAAAAGCCACTTCTTTTTGAGTCAAACCTTTGTCTTTACGAGCTTCTTTCAAGTTTTGTCCTATCTTCTTTGAAGTTTCCATATAAAATATATAGCACAAAATGATGTAAAATTATTGACACACATCATAAAATGATGTATAATTAAATTAAACTTTAACATTAGGTAAGGACTATGGCTTATATAGAACTTTATAGAAATATTATTTTTATTGAAGGCTCTTACTCTGAGGCAAATCAAATTAAAGAAACTTCTTTTAATTTAAGGTTTAAACTTGGAACGCAATTGGATTGGTTAGGTTTACTTAAAGATAACTTGGTTATTGCAGCTGAATTTGAAAAGTGTAATGCTGTTATAAATTTCGTTTATGGTAAAGAAATACATATACCAAAAATGGGAGATATTTCTATTTGGTGCAAAGGAATTTTAGCAACAATACAACAAAATAAAAGAACTGAAATTTTATCTAATTTAAATATTTAAATTTAAAACCCTCTGCATATCATTTTCTTGCAGAGGGTTTCTGAAAAATAAATAAAGCAAAG
>JAFTMM010000125.1 GCA_017452405.1 Clostridia bacterium
ACTTTTGTTTGATATCTTTTTCAAGCGATCCACCGTTAATTCCTATTCTTATAGGGCAACCGTTTGCATTGCATGCAGAAACGAGCTCTTTAAGACCGGCAGACGAAGTATTTCCCGGATTGTAGCGTACTTTTGCAAAGCCAATATCGGCGCAAGCTACAGCAAGACGATAGTCAAACTGTATATCCGCAACGAGGGGCATTGAACAGTCCGCTATATATCTCTTACAAACTTCAACGTCTTTAATATCGCGCACCGCAAGTCTTGCTATGTCACAGCCGACTCCTTTCAAGGCGTTGAGTTGCAAAATCGTACTGTTATAATCCGCCGTATCAGTATTTGTCATAGACTGCACGGTTATCTTATTGTCACCGCCGATAAATAAATTCCCGATTTTTACGGATTTTTTCATAAGCTATATAAACCTCAAAATTATTCCTATTAAATCAATAACTACTACGAAGATTAACAGAAGTATCAAACCTACGCCATGTAAATAACCCTCTACTTTTCTGTTTATCGGTTTGCCTCTCACCCATTCAATTATTGTAAATACAATTTTCGAGCCGTCAAGTGACGGAATTGGTAGGATATTGAAAATCGCCAAATTACTTGCAATAAGCGGTAAAAACAAAAGAAGATACTCTAAATTCGCCTCGGCGTACGTCGCTATAGTCGCTACCGTACCGATAGGTCCGGATAACTCCGATATTGGAACTTGCCCCGTAAAAAGCTGACCGAAAGAAGAAAGAATCAAGCCCGCCATTTTAAAAGTAAACGGAAAGGAATTGCCTATCGCATATAACGGGGACACCTTCGTTTTCTCATAAGTCAGTTTAAAACCAAACAGTTCTCTTGACTCATAGTTATTTTCGTCTGCTATAAGCATTACTTTCTGTTTGGATATAATCAGATCTTTTTTCTTCCCATCTCTTATTACCGTAATCGTAATGCTTTCGTTGACTTTAAGCGAGGACGTCAGTTCGGCAAACGAATTCATTACGCCTAACTCTACGTCTTCCACCGCAACGATCTTATCACCTACGCGCAATTCACTTGCGTAAGAGTCGCCCGAAAACGGATTGTTGTAAATTTCATCAATCACCGGCAGTGAATAACCTACGGCAAGTATATAAATAAAAGAAAAAATAAAAGCAGAAAAAAGATTAAACAACGCGCCGGACAAAAGAACGATTATGCGCTTCCACGGCTTTTGTTCATTAAAAGACAAACTTTTTTCGCCTGCCACGTTGTCAAATTGCTCATTTTTTACAGACTCGTCGTCCTCTTCGCCGTAAAAAGCGCAATATCCTCCGAGGGGTACGGCTCTGACTGAGAATTCTTCGCCTGTCTTTTTAGATTTTCTGCCCAAGATTTTTGGTCCAAACCCAACAGAAAATTCATTTATTTTAAAACCAAGTATTTTACCTGCAAGATAGTGCCCAAACTCGTGAATGGTCACCATTAACATAAGAATTAGGATAGCAAGCAGGATAAAAACAAAAATCATTAATTGAACTTACTCCGGAAATAGTTTTTGATTTTCAAATCAAGTTCAAGCAAATATTCGTATGAATAATTGCTTACTATTTCGTTTATGCTCAATGCCTCTTCGATTATACCACAAATATCCGTAAATTTTATAATATTTTTCAGAAACAGCTCAACGGCTACTTCATCAGCCATGCTATAAATTGCGGGTGCTGTACCGCCAAGCCTTACGCACTCTTTCGCCAATGCAGGAGCTGGAAATCTCTTTTCATCCGGTTGTCCAAACGTGAGACTACGGGTGAAATCAAATGCTCTCACCCCTGCGTTTTCCATTCTGTCAGGATAAGTCATTGCGTACTGAATGGCTAATTCCATATTCGGATACGACATCAGCGCAACGGTAGAATTATCTGCATACTCAACCATAGAGTGAATAACGCTTTCAGGATGTATAACGTAATCCACTTCTTTTGCTCCGAACAGCCTATACGCCTCGATTATCTCTAAACCTTTGTTAACCATCGTCGCGCTATCTATCGAGATTTTCTTACCCATATTCCACGTAGGGTGTTTAAGCGCCTGCGACGGCGTAACCGTCGATAAATTAACGTCTTTTGCGTAGAACGGACCTCCGCTGGCAGTTAGAATTATGCGCTTAACGTCCTTTGTTTCTCCTGCTGAAAGGCATTGAAATACTGCAGAATGCTCGCTGTCAACGGGCACAATTTCAGCGCCGTAAACGTCGCAAGCATCAAGTACGACTCGTCCTGCGCATACGATAGCGTCCTTGTTTGCAAGCGCAATTCGCTTGCCTTTCTTTATTAACTGCATAAGCGGAGGCAGAGCGGATAAGCCGGAGATTGCCATTACGAATACGTCGGCGTCTACAACTTCGGCAAGGCGTTCTGCAGAATTCGCCCCATAAAAAGCCGTGTTATCAGCTTCAAATTCTGTTTCCGAAGCAACAAAGTCAGGAGAAAACTCGGAAATTTGCTTTTTTAAGAGCGCGGTGTTTTTTCCTGCGGAAAGAGCTACTACCTTGTATATATGCGGAAAACGGCGCACAACATTCAATGTTTGTACGCCGATACTTCCTGTACTTCCAAAAATTGCTACGGTTTTCATATACGCTCCTGTCGTTAGCTGAAATACACTACGATAGTAAGGAATAAATAACATACCATAGATGCGAGAAGTATGCCGTCTATTCTATCCATTATTCCGCCGTGTCCGGGGATAAACGTTCCATAATCCTTTATCTCACAGAAACGCTTAGTATACGACGCCATCAAGTCGCCGATTTCAGTAACTATAGCTATGCAAAATCCGAGACTCAAATACAAAGCAAGACTAATCCATACGTTTTCATTCAAACCGCTAAGCCCCATAAAGCCGGTAAACGAAAGCCCGAAAATTATCGCTGCACCTACAACACCGCCAAAGAGTCCGCCGATTGCGCCCGAAATGGTCTTTTTGGGGCTTATATTAGGCGCTAACTTAGGACCTTTGAAGATTTTTCCTACGAAAAGAGCCATAATATCCGTACATGACGCGCAACCGAGCGTCATTATAATTGCTATAGGTCGATAATTAGGCAAAAAAGCACCGGTAGCGTAAGGATCATAACCCCAGCCTAAGAAAGCAAGACCGATATTGTTCCCGGGGAAATAGTTAAGACCAAGCAAATAAACCATTATTCCTACAGGATAGATCATGCAGATAAAAGTGCTTATAACGTTTTCAAACGAGCTCTTTTCGCTTCCCATATTAACGACGAAGCACACTACGAACATTGCAATAAGTACGACGAAGAACGCCGTAATACCACCAAAGCCCGCTCCTTCGTTATTATAAGCGTTGAATTCGTGAACGAATTTGAATACTGCATAACCTACGAGAATAAAGATGACGATAAGCGGAAACATCGGTTTAGAATATTTATTGCCAATAGCGTGCGACATTTCATAACCTGCTCCAATCATAAGTAAAATGATAAAAGCGTCGTAAAACTCTCTTGCGACGTATTGTACCAAAAACATCAAGGCAGCCATTACCGCCAGGATAATCAAACCGAATATTACTCTGTTTTTCATTATTTTACTCTACCGTATCTTCTGTCTGTATTACCATAATCCGCTAAGACTTTGTCTAAATCTTCCGCCGTAAAATCCGGCCATAAAGTATCAATAAAATATATCTCCGTGTAAGCTAATTGATACAACAAGAAATTACTTATACGGTGCTCACCACCCGTTCTAATCATAATATCGGGATCGGGCATACCCGACGTATATAAAGCGTCGGTAATATCTCGTTCGGTAATATCGTCTTTGTTTTTCAAAGACTGTACTGCTCGAACCAACTCACTTCTTCCACCGTAATTAAAGCAAATGTTAAGCGTACCTTTTTTCAGTTCGCTAGTTTTTTCATAAGCTTCGTTAATCAGTTTCAGCGTTTCGTCATCAAGAACAGACGTATCTCCGAGAATATTCAGTCTTACCTTCTTTTCAACAAGAAGCGGAATATTCTTTTTGAGATATTTTTTAAATAAGCCGAGCAGACCGGAAACTTCATCCTCCGGTCTGTTCCAATTTTCAGTAGAAAAAGCATACAGAGTCAGATATTCAATTCCTCTTGAAAATACTTCGTCTGCAACTCTATCTATTGTTTTTACCCCCTCTCTATGCCCAAGACTTCTGGGCAATAAGCGTTTTTTCGCCCATCTGACGTTTCCGTCCATAATAATAGCAACGTGTCGGGTAATTATATTCTTAGATTTCAAGGATTTCTTTTTCCTTACTCTTGCTCATATCGTCCGTGCTGGCAATATACTTATCAAGAGACTTCTGAACGTCCTTTTCAAAGCCGGCAAGTTCGTCTTCGGAGAAATTAAGATCCTTCTTTAATTTCTTAGCCTTATCAAGCGCTTCACGGCGTTCGTTACGAAGAACTACTTTGCAGTCTTCTGCCATCTTTTTAACCTGCTTAACGAGGTCTTTACGGCGTTCTTCGGTAAGCTGAGGGAAAACGAGGCGAATAACTTTACCGTCGTCGCTGGGATTAAGTCCGAGGTCGGAAGCAACGATTGCCTTTACGGTTTCCTTAGCCGCGCTTCTGTCAAAAAGATTGATAACGAGCATGCGGGGTTCGGGTACGGTAATATTCGCCATCTGCTTGAGTGGCGTTGGAGATCCGTAATAATCAACCATTATATTGTCGAGAATTTTAGGGTTAGCTCTTCCAGCGCGCACTGTTACGTACTCACCGGAAAGATGATTAACGGCTTTCTCGAGTTTCTCTTCAAGATAAAAAAGCTCTTCTTCAAGTTCAGGTAACATAATTTCCTCCGTAAAAATAATTATAGCATAAAAGCAATCTACTTGCAATTATTTTAGCCGATATAAGTTCCTATTTTTTCGCCCATAGCGGCTTTTACGATACTTCCAGGTTCGTCAAGCGCAAAGGTAACGATAGGAATATTATTCTCCATACAAGTAGTAATAGCCGTCGTATCCATATGAGCAAGACGTTTATTAATAATATCCATATAAGTCAGCGTATCAAACCTCTTAGCTTCGGGATTCTTTCTCGGATCGCTATCGTATACGCCGTCGATATTCTTAGCCATAAGAAGCGCATCTGCGCCAATTTCAGCCGCTCTAAGCGCAGCACCGGTATCGGTTGAGAAATAAGGATTACCCGTTCCGCATGCGAAAAGAACGACTCTACCCATTTCAAAATGACGAAGCGCTTTACGAAGAAGGAAAGGTTCTGCAACGGAAGGAATGGAAAGCGCAGTTTGAAGACGGGTTTGTACGCCCTTCTTTTCGATAGCGTCTTGAAGCGCAAGACCGTTCATAATGGTAGCAATCATACCCATATGGTCAGCCGTTACTCTGTCCATATTAGTGCCTTGTCTGCCCCTCCAGAAGTTACCACCGCCCATAACTACGGCTACTTCAACGCCTCTGTTATGCAGTTCCACAATCTGCGAAACTACGTGTTCTACCATATCGGCGTTAATACCCGTTCCGTTCGCGCCTGCAAGCGCTTCTCCGCTTATTTTAAGAAGTATTCTCTTATACATTATTATCTCCTAAACTTTTAGAAAAAGGAACACCGAAGCGTTCCTTTTCAATTTTTATTTTCCGGACATTTTTGCAACTTCTTCTGCAAGGTTGTCTACTTTCTTTTCAAGTCCTTCACCCATAACGAGACGAACGAACTTGTTGAGCTTAATCTTAGTGCCGGTAGCCTTGGAAACGTTCGCTACAAGCTGTTCAACGGTAATTGAAGAATCTTTAGCAAAAGGCTGGTCTACGAGGCAGATTTCCTTAAGGCTCTTCTTGAGTCTGCCTTCAAGCATTTTTTCAAGAATAGCGTCAGGCTTATTAGCATTCTTGGGATCGTTCTTTGCCTGAACGAGAAGGATTGCCTTCTCTTTTTCAATATAATCGGCAGGAACTTCGGAAACGTCAACGTGAGCGGGAGAGAACGCTGCGATATGCATAGCGATATCGTGCGCCATATCTCTAATCTCGTCGCCTGCGGGCTTGTCGGTTTCAACTTCAAGCATAACGCCGATCTTTCCGCCGTTGTGAAGATAAATTTCTTCAACACCTTCGCTTACTTCGAACTTTTCAAAACGACGAGCGGTAATTTTTTCACCGCACTTAGCGGTTTCTGCGTTCATGAGCTCGGTAACGGTGCTTCCGTCAATCTTAGTTTCAAGAAGTTCTTCGATTGTTGCGGGATTATTATCTGCAACACCCTTAGCTACCTTTACAACGAGATTTCTGAAACCGTCCGTATTAGCAACGAAGTCGGTTTCGCAGTTAAGCTCTGCAAGAACGCCTACTGTGCCGGTGGAATAACCGCCGATAAGACCTTCACTTGCGATACGGCTTGCTTTCTTAGCAGCGATGCTAACGCCTATTTCTCTCAAATATTCGATTGCCTTTTCCTTATCACCTTCGGTATGAACGAGCGCTTTTTTGCAGTCCATCATACCTGCGCCGGTGATTTCACGAAGTTCAGCAACGTCCTTAGCTGTAAAATTCATATTATTTTCCTCCGAAAATTATTCTGCTTCGGTCTGCGCAGGAGCTTCTGCTTCAGCTGCGGCAGCGCGCTTAGCAACGAGGGCTTCCTCGCCTTCCTTGGATTCGATAACTGCGTCAGCCATAGCGCCTGCAATAAGCTTAATAGCGCGGATAGCGTCGTCGTTACCGGGGATTACGTAATCAACTTCATCGGGATCGCAGTTAGTATCAACGATACCTACGATGGGAATGTTGAGCTTGCGAGCTTCAGCTACTGCAAGATGTTCCTTCTTGGGATCTACTACGAAAAGCGCGCCGGGAAGGTTACGCATTTCCTTAATTCCGCCAAGGTTGGTTTCGAGCTTATCTCTTTCCTGAGTAAGCTGCATAACTTCTTTCTTAGGAAGAAGCGAGAACTCGTTCATGCTCTCCATAAGGTTGAGCTTATTAAGTCTTTCAATTCTCGATCTAATCGTCGAAAAGTTGGTAAGCGTACCGCCGAGCCAACGAGAGGTAATGTAATACATACCGCAACGCTGAGCTTCGCTTGCAATAGCTTCCTGAGCCTGTTTCTTCGTACCTACGAAGAGAATAGATTTACCGCTGTCAACTACGCCCTTGATGAAGTTATAAGCTTCGTCGATAAGACCTACGGTCTTTTCAAGGTTAATGATATAAATATCATTTCTAGCGGTGTAGATGTACTTCTTCATCTTCGGGTTCCACTTTCTGGTAGCGTGACCGAAGTGCACACCTGCTTCGAGCAACTGTTTCATAGAAACTACGTTTGCCATTTTGTCCTCCTGTTAATCCTCCTCACGGCTTTGATTTTTGCCCAATGAAACGAAATTATTCCGCACAGTTTCAGGCAAGCTCGCGAGTGCGTATTCAAACGTTGGTATTATATCACAACAAACGCCAAAAATCAAATGATTTTCGGCGTTTACGTTGACATATTTAATAATATTTGTAAATTACTCGAAATCAATCTTTTATCGAGCAATCCTCCGAAGAAGCGCAACCTTCACATTCTCCGCCACACTCAGCGTCGGAGGTAGCGCGAAGAAATTCTTCAAATACGGCTTCCTGAATCGCTTCGTCTTCAACGGGATAGAAGAAGTCATCCTCCTCGCCCTCCGTTTCTTCAATCTTGAAAATAACTACTTCGTCGTCGGCTATGCCTTCAATTTCTTCGGCGGGCTGAAGAAGAGCGTAAAGTTCGCCTTCATATTCAACTACTGCGATTTCATAGAAATCCATAGGTTTATCGTCCTCGTCAAAAAGGGTGATAATCTCCTCGTCATCGATAAGCTGTACTTTTTCGTCCATAATTTTACTCCTTACGCGCTTTCCGCGCGGTCATATAGTCGTTTAATATAATTTGTGCGGATAATTTATCCGTAAAATTCTTCATATCACGCTTCTTAACGCCACCCATTTGAAGATATTCTTCTGCTTGAAGCGTGGTATATCTCTCGTCAAGATATTCAACGGGGAGACCGGTAACCTTACCTACAACTCTGCCGAAAGCGCGCGGTTTAGACGCTCTCTCGCCCTCGCTTCCGTCCGTCATTAGCGGAAGTC
>JAFTMM010000126.1 GCA_017452405.1 Clostridia bacterium
TACGCGCCCTTGCGAATATGCTTGACTTGCTTGTATTTTAATCGCCACAACGCTAACGCTAATTGTGGACGAATAAGTTTTCGTTAACGCTAATCAATCGTTTATTGTTCCATCGCCCGGCGCTGTCGCAAAATCCGATTGATTTGTGGACGAATAATCTACTGCGCAATTCAGCGCATATCGCTCGGTTACGTACCACAGAGGGTACGCGCCCTTGCGAATATGCTTGACTTGCTTGTATTTTAATCGCCACAACGCTAACGCTAATTGTGGACGAATAAGTTTTCGTTAACGCTAATCAATCGTTTATTGTTCCATCGCCCGGCGCTGAAGAAATTTCATTGCCTAATAAAAAGAGATGGACGGCAAGACTACTAAAAAGGAGGTAGAGTAACATGCCCACTATTAATCAGCTCATCAGAAAGGGACGCGAAACCGCTGCAAAGAAATCCGTTTCTCCGCTTCTCGAAGCAAACCCTCAGAAGCGTGGCGTTTGCCTCAGCGTTAAGACGGCAACCCCCAAGAAGCCTAACTCGGCTCTTCGTAAGATTGCCCGTGTGCGTCTTGTAAACAAGATGGAAGGAACTGTTTATATTCCCGGTATAGGGCACAACCTGCAGGAACATAGCGTCGTGTTGGTTCGTGGCGGCAGAGTGAAGGATTTGCCAGGCGTTAGATATCACATCATTCGTGGCGCGTTGGATACCAACGGTGTTGCGAAACGCATGCAGTCCCGCTCTAAGTATGGCGCTAAGAGACCTAAATAATAGGCGCGCTTCAAACGAAATTTTATTCAAAGGAGATTTTAATTATGCCCAGAAGAAGTGGAGTTCCGAAGCGTGACGTGCTTCCGGATCCTATCTACGGCAGTAAGGTTGTTACCAAGCTGACCAACCAGGTAATGCTGGACGGCAAGAAAGGCATCGCTCAGAAAATCGTTTACGATGCTTTCGATATTATTAAAGAAAAGACCGGCTCCGAGCCTATGGACGTTTTCACCAAAGCTATGGAAAACGTTATGCCTCAGCTCGAAGTCAAGGCTCGCAGAGTAGGTGGTTCGACCTATCAGGTTCCCATGGAAATCTGTCCTGACCGTCGTCAGACTCTCGGTATCCGTTGGCTCGTTCTTTTCTCCCGCAAGCGCGGTGAAAAGACTATGAAGGAACGTCTTGCAGCCGAGCTTATGGACGCATACAATTCCACCGGCGCAGCAGTTAAGCGTAAGGAAGAAATGCACAGAATGGCGGAAGCTAATAAGGCATTCGCTCACTTTAGATGGTAAAAGTCATATAGTAACGCTGATACGGACTGCGTGTTCGGCCATACTCAGCTCGCGCGACTGCGCATCGTTCGTTGATGTATGCTCCCTCACCACCTGTCCGCCTAAAGCGTCACTCTCTGACTCTTAAGCTTTGTTTAAAGCGATTACCACAATTCCTTATTATAATATCATGAATTGCAATTACGCATTTTGAGAATTATCCTCTTGAGATTTATCCTCAATGACGCGAAGCGTCAATTCATGGAGCGAAGCGAGAATTCATGACGGCAAAGCCGTCAATTCATGCAAACTCACGTTTGCAATTCATTGATAAACACAGCGTCCCAAAGGACGCAAGGAGCACAAAAATGGCAAAGAGAGAATATACACTCGAAAATACCAGAAATATAGGTATAATGGCGCACATCGACGCAGGTAAGACTACGACGACCGAGCGTATCCTCTTCTATACCGGTAAGGTACACAAAATAGGCGAGGTACACGAAGGTGGCGCGACCATGGACTGGATGGAGCAGGAGCAGGAGCGTGGTATTACCATTACTTCGGCGGCTACCACCACTCAGTGGAAGGTTGACGACGGTCCTATGACCAGAATCAACATTATCGACACCCCCGGTCACGTTGACTTCACCGTAGAAGTTGAGCGTTCGCTTAAAGTCCTTGACGGATCCGTAGCGGTATTCTGCGCGCGTGGTGGCGTTCAGCCCCAGTCCGAAACCGTATGGCGTCAGGCTAACAAATATTGCGTACCCCGTCTTGCATACGTTAACAAGATGGACCGTGACGGAGCAGACTTCTTCAACGTTATGAAGATGATGGTAACCCGTCTCCACGCTAACCCCGTAGCAATTCAGATTCCCATCGGCTCTGCAGACACTTTCAAGGGCGTTGTTGACCTTGTTAAGATGAAAGCAGAGGTTTACTACGACGACCTCGGTAAAGACGTTCGTGAAGAGGAAATCCCCGCAGAGCTCGTTGACCTTGCTAACGAATACCGCGCTAAGCTCCTCGAAGCAGTAGCTGAAGCAGACGACGCGCTTATGGAAAGATTCTTCGAAAACGAAGGCGCAGACTTCACCGAAGAGGAAATCAGAACCGCTATTCGTAAGCTCACTATCGAGATGAAGATCAACCCCGTTCTTTGCGGTAGCTCGTTCAAGAACAAGGGCGTTCAGAAGCTTCTCGACGCAGTAGTTTACTATATGCCTTCGCCCCTCGACGTTCCCAATATTAAGGGTACGCTCACCGATGGCGAAACCGTTGAAGAAAGACCGACCAGTGACGACGCACCTTTCGCATGTATTGCATTCAAGATCATGGCTGACCCATTCGTAGGTAAGCTTGCGTTCTTCCGTTGCTACTCCGGTACTCTTCAGACCGGTTCTTACGTGCTTAACTCCACCAAGAACAAGAAGGAAAGAGTAAGCCGTATCGTTATGATGCACGCTAACAGCCGTACCGAAATCGACGAGATCCATTCGGGCGACATTTGCGCAATCGTAGGTCTTAAAGACACTACCACCGGTGATACGCTTTGCGATCCCGCGCATCCTATCGTACTTGAATCGATGGAATTCCCCGATCCCGTTATTAGCGTTGCTATCGAGCCCAAGACTAAAGCAGGTCAGGAAAAGATGGCTATCGCGCTTCAGAAACTCGCCGAGGAAGACCCCACGTTCAAGACTTACACCGATCAGGAAACCGGTCAGACCATTATCGCAGGTATGGGCGAGCTTCACCTTGAAATTATCGTAGACAGAATGCTCCGTGAGTTCAAAGTAGAGGCTAACGTCGGCAAACCTCAGGTTGCTTATCGTGAAACCTTCCGTAAGACCGTTGACGCTGAAGGTAAGTATATCAAGCAGTCGGGTGGTAAAGGTCAGTACGGTCACTGTAAAGTTACGTTCGAACCTCTCGAACCCGGTCAGGGCTACGAATTCGTGGATAAGACCGTTGGTGGTTCTATTCCTAAGGAATTCATTCAGCCTATTAACGCAGGTATAGCAGAAGCAAGAATGAGCGGTGTACTCGCAGGCTACGAAACCGTAGACTTCAGAGCAACCGTATACGACGGCTCCTTCCACGACGTTGACTCGTCCGAAATGGCGTTCCACATTGCAGGTTCGCTTGCATTTAAGGAAGGCGTTGCAAAGGCTAACCCCGTTATTCTCGAACCTATCATGAGCGTTGAAATCGAAATCCCCGAAGAGTACCTCGGTACCGTTCAGGGCGACGTAAACCGTCGTCGCGGAAACTTGATGGGTATGGAAATTGTAAACGGCTCTCAGGTTATTAAGTCCGAGATTCCTCTTTCCGAAATGTTCGGTTACGCTACTGCGCTCCGCTCTAATACTCAGGGTAGAGGACAGTACACCATGACCTTCGACCACTACGCCGAAGTTCCCAAGAACATTTCCGAGAAGATTATCGGTGAAAGAGCAAAGAAATAATTAAAAAACATTAAAAACCCTTTACAAAACCAAAAAATTCCTTTATAATGTAAAGGCGTTTGAACTATTTTCAAAATTTTATGGAGGAAACTAAATATGGCAAAGGCTAAATTTGACCGCAGCAAACCGCACGTAAACATCGGTACCATCGGTCACGTTGACCATGGTAAGACTACGCTTACCGCAGCTATCACGATGACTCTTGCAGCTAAGGGACTTTCTCAGAAGATGAAGTATGAGGATATCGATAAGGCTCCCGAAGAGAAGGCAAGAGGTATCACGATTAACACCGCTCACGTTGAGTATGAAACCGCAAACCGTCACTACGCTCACGTTGACTGCCCGGGCCACGCAGACTATGTAAAGAACATGATCACCGGTGCAGCTCAGATGGACGGCGCAATTCTCGTAGTTGCAGCTACCGACGGCGCAATGCCCCAGACGAAAGAGCACATCCTTCTCGCTCGTCAGGTAGGCGTTCCCAAGATCGCAGTATTCCTTAACAAGTGCGACCAGATGGACGATCCCGAGCTTCTTGAACTCGTTGAAATGGAGCTTCGTGACCTTCTCGCTTCCAACGGCTTTGACGAGGACGCTCCCATTATCAGAGGTTCCGCTCTCAAGGCTCTCGAAGCAGCTACCGAAGGCAACGTTGACGTTGACGCTTGCAAGCCCATCTTCGAGCTTATGGATGCAGTAGACGCATATATTCCCGAACCTACCCGCGACGTAGACAAGCCCTTCCTTATGCCTGTCGAAGACGTATTCACGATCACCGGTCGTGGTACCGTTGCTACTGGTAGAGTAGAACGTGGACAGATTAAGGTACAGGAACCCGTTGAAATCGTAGGTCTTAAAGAGACTACTTCTTCGGTTGTTACCGGTATTGAAATGTTCAGAAAGTCCCTTGACTTCGCTCAGGCAGGTGACAACGCAGGTATCCTTCTCCGTGGTATCGACCGTAAGGACATCGAGCGTGGACAGGTTCTTGCTAAGCCCAAGACCGTTACCCCTCACACCGAATTCGAAGGTCAGATCTACGTTCTTAAGGCAGACGAAGGCGGACGTAAGACTCCTTTCTTCAAGGGCTACCGTCCTCAGTTCTACTTCAGAACTACCGACGTTACCGGTTCTATCGAATTTGCTGACGGCAGAGAAATGGCAATGCCTGGCGACAACGTAACCATTTCGGTTAAGCTTATCGCTCCCGTTGCAATGGAAGATCAGCTCCGTTTCGCTATCCGTGAAGGTGGCAGAACTATCGGTTCCGGCGTCGTTTCCAAGATCATTAAGTAATTTATGCGCGGTAGGCGCGTATCAATAACTTAGAATTAAATAACCGCAAGAGATTATCTTGCGGTTATTTTTCTCATATTTAATAATTTCTACGCTATCTGCTATTAAATTTCTAAATTCATCTAATTTAGAATCATTTTTCGCCTTTTCTTGAATTTTCATTGTATATCTATTAGATTCTTCATTATCTAATAACATATCTGAAATCTTTTCAATTTCTATTTTTAAATCATTTATACTTTTTTCTGGGTATTCCTTCATAAAATTTTGGATGCTTTGCTCACTAA
>JAFTMM010000127.1 GCA_017452405.1 Clostridia bacterium
CTCTTTGTCCAATATTTGTGTACCATTTTCCTCCGTTCCAGAATGACATTCTCCCTATCATTCTGAGCGCCTTCCCCTGTCATCCTGAGCGTTAGCGGTAATGTAGTCAAATGATCTCCCTGTCATCCTAAAGCGTAAGCGATAGGATCTTAGGCTTCTCCTTGAGTAGAAGCTGTTTGCGAGTCAGACTGATGAGGTGTGTGTTTCTCCCCACATACTCTTTTTCGCGAGAGGAGTAGCAGATGTGAGCCTTCCTCTTAGAGGCGCGACGCGTAATAAACAGTCCTGTGGACTGTTTATAGCCCAAGCGGTGAGCAATCTATGATTGCGAGCAGGAACGGTGGCACGCGAAGCGTGACGGAAGGAGTTAAGCGCACCCGTCAGAGAGCGGTTGCGGTGCGCAAGAAATAAAGTAAACGAAATCACCGCCCAGATGCATTCTTTTTTGCGAACGCAGGCGGTTACGGTTAATCATATTCCCTTTCCTTTATATATTACCATCATAGGTAAAATTTGTCAAGGGTTATTTAAATTTTTTAGAAAGAGGCGTGGGGAAAACCTTTTCACAAAGGTTTTCCCCACGTTTTAACCTTAATTCTGATAGAAAAGCATATCACCGTAGGACGGCAGAGGCCAATACTGCGAACTGATGATAAGTTCAAGTTCGTCAATGGTGGCGCGGAGTTCTTCCATCTTTGCAAGAACCACGTCGTGCAGGTACGTTGCTTTATCGTGCAGGTCGGTCATACCCGCCGCCTTTTTACGAAGTTCTTCCAGCTCGTTATTCTGCGCGTAGGCGGTACCTACGAGCTCGCTCGCCTTATACAGAACGCTACCCTCGTAGTCGTACGGCATACCGAGTTCCTTTTTGTTTTTAATCGAATCGGAAAGCACGTTCATGAACGCAACGCAAGCAGGCAAAATCTGCTTCGCCGTCATTTTATACATAGTATGCGCTTCGATATTGATAACCTTAACGTACTGCTCTAAGAGTATGTCGCGACGCGCCTCGCACTCACGCGCCTTAAAGATACCGAAGTGGTCGAAGAGCGCAACGTTCTCCGCTCTCGTATAACGCATAAGCGCTTCGGGAGTGGATTTAATTTCGGGCAGTCCTCTCCTTTTGCTCTCCACATTGATCCATTCGTCCGAATAATTATTGCCGTTAAAGACGATCGCTTTATGCTCGGAGTACGTTTCCTTGACGAGTTTTCTCGCTTCCTTTTCCACGTCCTTAGACTTTTCGAGTCGCTCTACCATGCGCTCCATAGCGTCGGCAACCGCCACGTTAATCATAACGTTAGGGCAAGAGGCGTTGAGCGAAGAGCCGAGAGCGCGGAACTCGAACTTGTTGCCCGTGAAAGCAAGGGGCGAAGTTCTGTTGCGGTCGGAGGTGTCGCGTTCGAATTCGGGGATAACGTCCACGCCGATTGAAGCCGTTCTCGCCTTTTCTTTTTTATAAGTCTTGCCCGAATCAATAGCGTCGAATATAGCTTTAAGCTCGTCGCCGAGATAAATGCTTATAATCGCCGGGGGCGCTTCGTTAGCGCCTAAGCGGTGGTCGTTGCCTGCGCTTGCTACCGACAAACGGAGCAGGTCGGCGTGTTTATGTACGCCCTCTATCACCGCAGACACGGTGAGCAGGAATAAGAGGTTATTCGCAGGGTCTTTGCCGGGCGAAAGAAGATTAACGCCGGTGTCGGTGGAAATGGACCAATTGTCGTGCTTACCGCTACCGTTTACGCCCTTGAACGGTTTCTCGTGCAAGAGGCAGGCAAGCCCGTGCTCCTCCGCCGTCTTTTTAAGTACTTCCATAGTGAGCAGGTTATGGTCGATCGCTACGTTAATGGACGAGTAGACCGGCACAAGCTCGTGCTGACAAGGCGCAACCTCGTTGTGGCGCGTCTTGGCGTTTACACCCAATCTCCACAGTTTAGCGTCCACGTCCTCCATAAACGCAAGTACTCTAGGACGGATAGCGCCGAAGTAATGCTCCTCCAGCTCCTGTCCTTTGGGCGGGGGCGCGCCGAAAAGCGTTCTGCCCGTATATATAAGGTCTTTACGACCGTCGTACATTTCCTTGTCAATGAGAAAGTATTCCTGTTCTGCGCCAACGGTAGACTTAACCGAGTTACACTTAACACCGAGAAGATTAGCGAGCTTAGTCGCTACCTTACCTATTGCGGACATTGATCGCAGGAGCGGAGTTTTCTTGTCCAGCACCTCGCCCGTATACGAGATAAAGCAGGTCGGGATATAAAGCGTCGTACCCATTACGAAAGCGTAGCTCGTCGGATCCCACGCGGTATATCCGCGCGCTTCCGCCGTCTCACGCATACCACCCGAAGGAAAGCTGGACGCGTCCGACTCGCCCTTAATCAGCTCCTTGCCCTTGAACGTCATAATGACCGAACCGCCCTCCTGCGGATCGATAAACGAGTCGTGCTTTTCGGCAGGCAGGCCCGTCATGGGCTGGAACCAATGCGTGTAATGCGTTGCGCCCTTTTCAATCGCCCACTCCTTCATAGCCTCGGCAATCTCGTCCGCAAGCTTGGGAGATAACGCCATATCTTCAGATATGGTGTTTTTAAGCGCTTTGTACGTCTCGGCAGACAGTCTTTTTTTCATCTCTTTATCGTTAAAGACCATACTGCCGAACATTTCAGGTACGTTAATCATATCGTTCTCCTTGTGCAAGGTAAGCTATTACGTATATTATTATAATGCCTAAGCGTAGAAAATGTCAAACGTTTTTAATAATGACGAATTTAAGGAGCAACCTATCCCGTCATTTAATAATTTCATAATAAAAAATCAAGCCTTTCGGAAAAAATGAGCGACTTTTTCCCGTAACTGTTAAAATACTTTTTCCATACCACTTTTCCATAACTTAAAATACTTTTTCCGTATATCCCGAAAAAATGAGCGACTTTTTCCCACATCTCCCGAAAAAATGAGCGACTTTTTCTCACAACTCCCGAAAAAATGAGCGACTTTTTCTCACAACTCCCGAAAAAATGAGGGAGAGGTCGTTTTTGGCATAGTTTTGGCATCTTGAACGTGGCATATAAGCGTAGCAGGGCAAAAACAAAAACGCCGAAATTAATTCGGCGTTTTCTATTTAATAACAGAGCTTATACCTATTTTTTCTTTACAATAAGTATGCAAATAAAAATTGCTTTTAAAATTCCTATCAGTACGTTGAAATTACTTTCCAATTTCCATTTTTCTTACTACCAATACGCACTACGATTCCTCGTTCTTGTAAGCTTTTGACGGTTGCTTTTACCGTGCGAAGAGATTTCCCGATTTTTTCTGCAACTTTTTGAAGCGTAATGCTTGAGTTGCTACTCAAAATATCAAGAATTTCCGCATCTCGCACCGATGGTGTTTCAGTTTTTTTAATCGCTACATAGTTGACATGCATTTCACGATTGGAAAGTATATTATCTTCACCAAGAAGTAAGTTACGTAAAAACAGTTCAAGATAGTGTGTCGTTTCTAAAACGCCTTTCGCTCGATTATTATAATTTGCTCGAACAAGAGCGTTTCTAAAATACCATGAATTTTCAGCAAAGATATCGTTAGTTACGTTAAAGCCAAGTTTTGAAAGGTATTTAATGAGAAACACGGCAGTAGTTCTTGTATTGCCCTCACCGAAAACATGAATTTGCCAAAGATTGGAAATGAATTTTGCAATATGAGTAATAGTAGCCTCAGTTGAAAGACCTTTGTAACTAAACTTCTTTTCCATCTCGAAATCGTATTCAAGCGTTTCAAAAAGATTAATTGCATTTCCATAAATAACGCTATCACCGTCAAGCACCCATTCATCCTTAGAAATATTATAATCTCTTATAATGCCTGCGTGAGAAAATAATCCCTCAAAAAGTCGCTTGTGAATGTTAATATATTCTATCGGAGAAAAAACAAAAGATTTTTCAGAAATAATTTGAGCTATTTTAACAGAAACCTTGTCGGCTTCTTCCGTACGTTCCTCTCTGGCTGTATTTTCTTTATAATACGAAGCTATTAGTTCGTGCGCGTCCTCAAAGCTTATATCCCCGTTGATATTCTGCTCGGCTGTTTTAATAAGATATCCCGATGGTTCAAGCCCATCAACCTTTTGCAATCCTATCGCCGTTTTCCAAGCGTAACTTTTATAATATTTAGTCGGTTCTTTTTCTTTTGAATAAACCTCAAAGAATTCCTTTTCCATAAACACCTCCCGATTCATTCTACGTATATTATACCACGATTAATTTTAAAGTGCAATAAATAAAGTGCAATTTATTAACGTTTTGCACTTTAAAATGTACTTTAAAACTTACGCTTATAAGTTCCCCTCTTTTTAATATTACATATTATAACTTTTTTCAAACGTATGAATAAACGTGACTTATGCAAAAACAAAAACGCCGAAATTAATTCGGCGTTTTCTCATCATTTGCTTTGGATGAGTAACTTAACGTGAGATTCTTTCTCTTCGCCTTTCGGCTTTAATTAAGAATCGAATAGAGTTGTAAAAAATTTAAGTAATATTAAGTTACGAATCCGCGTTTACGCTTTCTTAGCGCACTTTCTCTTAGTAGCGGGCTTTTTTTCTTCGGTCTTAACTTCGGTTGCTACTACTTCAGCTTCAGCCTTAGCCTTGCACGTTCTTTTCTTGGGCGCGGGCTTGTTAGCTTTCTTGAAAGCGTCGTAAGCCTTAGCGCAGGGGTTTTCCTTCTCTTTATCGCAGTTTGCGCAGAAGTCAAACTCACCGCAAAGGTCGTGACCGGCTTCTTCACTCTTGAGCCACTTGTTAACGTCAAGTTCCGCTTGTTTCTTAGTAAGAGCCATTCGTAATCTCCTTATATAAAATTTTGACTATGCTATTATAGTGATATTTTTTGATTAAGTCAAGCAATAAATTGTATAATATTATTTTTAACAAAATTTATGTTTTTTTGCGCACCGCTCTTTATTTTTGCGCGCCACTAACGTTCGCCTTTGGCGCGCGCTTAAAATATCCGCATATACGGTATCTTTTTCGTTCTTTCCCTTGAAAATCCGCTTGTCGCCGTGAGGCAGACCGCGCGGACGTGCGCCTACGGCGTACGATTTTTGGTGCGATACAGGTCGCAATCATAGATTGCTCCCCGCTTTGGCTATAAACAGTCCACAGGACTGTTTATGACGCGTCGCGCTCCGAAAAATCTATCCGTATCTGCTTCTTTCTCCTGTCAAACAGTATGTTTGGAGAAGCACTACTAAGAGATCCTATCGTACCACTCAGGATGACAGGTAGATCCTTGCGTTCCGCTACCGCTACGCTCAGGATGACCAATATAGGTGCTC
>JAFTMM010000128.1 GCA_017452405.1 Clostridia bacterium
CATGAACGCTTGCGCTATGAATTGCACCTGCGGTGCATGAACGCTTCGCTATGAATTGCACCTGCGGTGCATGAACGCTTCGCTATGAATTGCACCTGCGGTGCATGAACGCTTCGCTATGAATTGCACCTGCGGTGCATGAGTGCTTCGCTATGAATTGCACCTGCGGTGCATGAACGCTTCGCTATGAATTGCACCTGCGGTGCATGAATTGCGCCTACGGCGCATGAATTGATTTGCTGACCGCAAATCATGAATTGCAACCGATGGTTGCATTTCGGATAAATTTATCCATAATGACGCGTAAGCGTCAATTCATGGAGCGAAGCGAGAATTCATGACGGCGTAGCCGTCAATTCATGCAAACGCATTTGCGTTTGCAATTCACGCCTTACGAGTAAGGCAAAGTGCGTTTGCAAATCATTGTAAGCGCTCAAAACCCTTGACTTTTATATTATACTTTATTATAATACCAAAAGCAAGCGACTAAAAAAGAAAAACTAATCTCACCTTGCTTAAATTGAGGAAATTATGGCAAATCAAATCAAAGCTGTTATCCGTATTGAAGGCGGTAAGAACATAAATCTCGTACTCGATCCGGACTCCGCTCCCCTTACCGTAAAGAACTTCGTTGAACTTTGCGAGCGTGACTTTTACGCAGGACTCGTTTTCCACCGTGTTATTCCCGATTTCATGGTTCAGGGCGGTGGCTTTGCTGATAAAGGCGGTACGCTTTACGAAAAGAAGTCGAAGAAAGCCGTGCCCGGCGAATTCAGAATGAACGGCAGAAGCAATTCTATTTCTCACGTTCCCGGCGTTATTTCAATGGCGCGTACGAGCAATCCCAACAGCGCCACTTCGCAGTTCTTCATTTGCGTAGCCGACTGCAAATACCTCGACGGATAGTACGCCGGTTTCGGCAGAGTAGCTGACGAAGAGTCTCTCGCCGTTGCCGTTGAAATTTCCACCGTGCCTACTCATTCGGTTGGATACTTCGACGACGTTCCCGTTAAACCCGTAATTATCAAGACGATAGAAATTCTTGAAGATGAAGATAATTAATTTTCGGCCATTCTTAATAATCTTTGCTTTCACGGCGGTTGGCGTACTTTTGTCGCTAACCGCTTTTTTCGCATTCCCTCTCGGTATTGCTCTCCTCGCATGTCTGCTTACGCTTTGCTCAGTGCTTTTGGTTTACTCGGCGGTCAAAAGGAAGGTGGCACGCGCGGTAACTTATGCTCTTGCGCTAGTCGTTGTCGTAGTAACTTCCGCGCATTTTCTCACCGTATCCTACTTTCCTGCGCCGTACGACGGCGAAAAAGCGATTATAAAGGGCAGAGTGACCGAGCGTTACGAATATGAGGACGGAACGTTCACGGCTACGTTTGATGAAGTAAAAATAGACGGTGAAACGGTAGACGGCAAACTCAACTTAATTCTGACCGACGCAGAGATAGCCTACGACGAGGTAGTAACCGGCTATGAACTGATGCTATCCGCAAACGTCTATTCCGCTCCTGCTATTGACGAAACGGTAAACGCAAGCGCCGTTCGCTATGCGCTTCGTTACCGAGCTTACGCAAGCGCAGACGAGGTGGTTTATATCGAGCCCGGTCAGCCGTACGCGCTCGAAGGCGCGCGACTTTCCCTCCGCGATCATCTGCTGTCCGTCATGGGTAATGACGCGGGCGCGGTTACTTACGGCATGATAGCCGGCGATCGCAATATGCTGTCCGACGAAGTGTCCGACTCCTTCGCTTCGGCAGGTATCGGGCATATACTTGCGGTAAGCGGTTTGCATATCGGACTGCTTGCTACGCTACTTACCAGACTGCTCTACCGCCTACCCGTCCATAAACATATTCCGCGCGCCCTCGTGACGCTTGCCCTGCTTGCCTATACGGTATTCACAGGCGGGAGTCCGAGCGCAGTTCGCGCGCTACTGATGTGCGCGACGTCCATTTGGGCAGAGCCTTTCTTTCGGTATGATCCTCTTAACTCGGTAATGCTGGCAGGTACGGTATGCCTATGTATATCGCCTTACTACCTATTCGAGTGTGGATTTTTAATGTCCATGTGCGCGGTGCTTTCCCTCGTATGTTTTACTCGACCTTTCACGAACGCTCTTACTAAAATCAAGTGTCCGAGGCTACTTGCTAGCGCGCTGGCGACGTCCGCTTCGGCGCAAATAGGCGTACTTCCCATAACGGCTTACTTTTTCCACCGGCTTTATATCTACTCCCTACCCGTAAACGCCGTTATGATGAGCGCTCTTGGCGGACTGTTTACGCTCCTAATCGCAACGCTACCCTTTTCGGCGTTCTTTACGCTACCGCTTCAAGGCGTGGGGCTTTTAACCGACCTGCTTATTGGAATATGCAAGCTCGTTGAGCTTTTGCCGTTTGCGACCATCGTTTATCACGTCGGGCTGATAGTGTTAGCCACGCCCGCCGTCCTTTTCTGCGCGTCAAGGTTCGTGATGTTACCACGCAAAAAGCTGGTTAATTTAGCCCTACTCGCGCTTACCGTAACTCTGCTTATATTATCGGAAAATTCGCTTAAACTTAATAACGCTCTCGTTGCCGTAGGCGGTAATGACACGCTTACGGTAATCTATGACGGAGAAAAGCAATACCTTTTCGGCGATCTGACCCATTCAAACTCGGTCTTGCGCGCTCTTGACCGCGCTCGGATAGGCGGAAGTTTCACCGTCTACACCGTAAGTTTGGACGAAAAGACTGCCCAGACCATTCTTAGGCTTAAACGCGCGGGAAGAGTGGATGAAGTGCGGTTTGCTTTGAGCGGAACTATAAAGGGAGTCAAGACGCTAACTGCCGAAAACTTAACTTTGATCGGAATGTACCGCTCGGACGACGTGGTTGAAGTGGCGGAAATGGACGGCGCGCCCGTCGGGTTTACGTATACCTCGTCGGGTAGAACGGCGTTTATTACGAACGGCTCTTCGACTTCTCACGCAAACGAAGCTTCGGATATTATCCGTTGCCGTTACGCAGGCGAGGACGATTACGCAAAATGTCTAACCTCACAGCTTTCGCCCGTCGGGTATCACACCGATTTTACCACCTCTTACGTCTACGACTTTTCAAGTGGCTCACTCCGTTGCTTGACATAACGGACTAATTTCTTTATACTGACGATATGGACGGAAAAAAGAAAAGAAATATAACGCTCGGGTTTGCAATCGCGGTTGCGGTGCTTGCGCTTGGAATCACTATTGCCGACGAAATCGTAAGATCGGTAGTATTCGCAGGCAAGTATCCGTACATTATCATTACGCTTGGACTCGGCGCGATTGAACGGTTTCTCCTAAGCATCGTTGCTATTCTGCTTATTATTGCGCTCGGCTATAAGCGCGTGCTTAAAGTGGGGATTAAGGGCGGAATATTAGTCTGCTTGGGCGGAATGGCGGTTGCGCTTGCTAACTTCCCCTTCGCGTCCTTTGCCGAGGGCAGTATCGTAGTGGAAGCAGGCAACGCCGAGTGGGTGGTATATATCGCTTACTGCATAGCGGTAGGGCTGTTTGAAGAAACGGCTTTCCGTGGGTTAGTTTTCCCTCTCGTGCTGGAAAAAACACAGGACAAGCGTCACGGCCCTGCGCTTGCCGTTATTTTATCAAGCAGTATATTCGCTCTCGTGCACCTTCTCAATCTCTTGCAGGGCGCAGGAGTGAGCGCCACGGTTATGCAAATTGGATATACCTTCCTCGTCGGCGCTATGTGCAACGTAATTTTTATTGCAACTAAGTCGCTTGCGCTTCCCGTGTTCGTTCACGCCGTGTTCGACGTGGGTGGTCTGCTCGTAGGGTCGGGAATGGCGGAGGGCGCGCAATGGAACGCGGTTTCCATTCCCATTATGGCTGTGGTTTCAGTGCTCGTCGGCGCGTATATGATCTTCTGGTTCTTCCGTCACGAGACAGAAGCGCTGAAAATCGTTAAACCGCAAGATAACTGACGAATTTTTTTAAAATTAGGTATTGACAAAATATATAAAATAGTTTATAATAACTAAAATACATTAAGAGGAGAAAATGATATGTCTAAACAAAGATGGGGCTCACGCCTTACCTTTATCTTAGCGGCAATCGGTTCTGCCGTTGGTCTCGGCAACTGTTGGCGCTTCCCCGGCCTCGTTGCAAAACATGGAGGCGGAGCATTCTTGCTCGTTTACATCCTGGCGCTGGTTGTGCTCGGTATTCCCCTTCTCACTATGGAAATCGCTATCGCGAGAAGAATGAGAGGAGGCGCGCCTAAAGCGCTCAAGGGTATTCACCCGCAAGCTGAAAAAGTGGGCTGGTCTGCCGTATTCAACGGTTTCGTAATTTGCTGTTATTACGCTATCGTTTTTGCGTGGGTTATTGCAATGATATTTGCAGCCTTCAGCTTCGGCGGTATGGACGGTAGCACTCAAGAAGGTCTTGACGCCGCCGGCAACCTCTTCGGTCAAGTTACTCAAACGACTTGGGGCGTTGAGTTTACCGGAGCAGGTGGAAATATTCCTATTTGGATGCTTCTTGCTGCAGTTGTTGCTTGGGGACTTATTTATTTCTGCATAAGAAACGGCGCGCATAGCGTAAGTAAGGTAGTTAAGTATACCGTATTTATTCCCGTTGCGCTCCTTCTCGTACTTGCGTTCAAGGGCTTTATCGCAAATGCCAACCTCGGTGAAGCTATGTACACGCTCTTCGTTCCCGATTGGTCGGCGTTTAGTGATCCTACGCTTTGGATTGACGCATTCGGACAAGTGTTCTTCTCGCTGTCTATAATGATGGCGATTATGTTCGCTTACGGCTCGTATTTGAAAGAAGATGCGAATATTGCGGAAGACGCGCTCATTATCGCAGTCAGTGATATGCTTATAAGCGTACTTTCGAGCGTCGTACTCTTCTCCACCATGTACAGCACTGGAATGACCGTTGACAATATGTCCGCTTCGGGCATTGGAACTGCATTCCTTATCTATCCTAAAGCTATCGTACAGTTTACTAATATCGGTTGGGTTAACGCTATGTTCGGTGTAATATTCTATCTTACACTCGCAACGCTTGCAATCGACTCGGCGTTCTCCATTGCAGAGGGTGTGTCCAAGGCATTCAGCGACAAGTTTGGTATAGACCAGAAAAAAGTTACGAAGCGCGTAGTGCTTATAATGGCTGCAATTTCTATAATCTTTATCACGGGCGCAGGATTGGGCTGGCTGGATATCGTAGACAACTGGACGAACCAAATTAACCTTATTATAATCGGCGTTGCTGAGTGTATCTGCGTTGGTTGGTTCTTCAAGCCGAGCAAGGTATGGGAAGAAATCAATAAGAATACGAACAAATACAAGATGCCGAAATGGTGGCTTTATGCTTCGGTTAAGTTTGTCGCTCCCGTAGCACTCGCATTCTTCTGCGGATGGAATATAGTACACTACTTCTTGAACGGTGGTTACGGTTATCCTATCTGGGCGGAAATTATTGGCGGATGGCTTATTACAGCAATCGTTCTCGCAGCAGGCTTCATTATGAAAGCCCTTACAACCAAGAATAAGAAGCTTGCAGAACTCGTTAAAATAGCCGAGGCTGACGAGAAGACTTGGGACGAAATGGGCGAAATTCAGGACGCGATAAGAGCAGGCACTTATGTGGAAGAAGCAAACGAGGTGACTGAAGAAGTAACTGAATCTACTGTTACAGAAACTGAATAATCAGACGCGCTAAAATCAAATAAAACTTATGCAAGCTCTTTCAGGTTTTGTCCGAAAGAGCTTGTTTTAAATATACCTAAAGAGCTTTTTTAAGTATACCTTATGAAAAATTGGAAATCATTTTATTGAAGACGTTTTTCGGAGGAAATACTATGAAAAAGAACCTTGCTAAAATTACCGCTATCGTTAGCGTTATAATCGGCGTAACTTTTTTCGCCCTACTCCTTACCGCTTCGTTCGGGGGAATTTCGGCGCGTGAGTTTGATAACGGCGTAGTACGCGCGTTAATGTTCGTGCTGGGCGGGTGCTATGGGCTGACCGCTATTGCCACCGTTTGGTTACAGTTTGCGGAAAAAATTACCGTGCGTGAAATTCGCGTGTCACAAAATAAAGAGGGCGCGGTTAAAGTAACGCCTGCCGTCGTTCGCAAACTTATAAGAAAGAATTTGCGCAAAGTCGAGGGCGTTAAACTACTTCGCGCTTCCCTTTCGCTGTCTGAGTTCGGCGTACGACTCAGCATAACCGTGTCTTACGGAAGCGGACGGAGAGTGGAAGAAACGAGTGATATGCTCCGCGCGCTCATTGCCGACGTTTGCGAGCGTGAGCTTGACCTGACTTTCCACGACATAACCGTCAAAGTGGTGGGCTTTAAAAGCGTGTACGTTCCCGACGTTAAAGCGCTCACTTTGCAGGTAGCGCAAAACCTCGGCAAAGAACCTATAATTAAGCCCAATCCTGAACCGACGTTTATAGACGCAGACGAGATTTTAAACGGCGTAGAAGAGCCGATAATGACCGAAGAAGAAGTGGTGTCCATCTGGTCGGATGAAAAAAAGGACGTTCAGCCCGAAAGCGCCGTGGAAGATACGAAGACAGAAACCGAAACGGTTTCAGTAGACGTTA
>JAFTMM010000009.1 GCA_017452405.1 Clostridia bacterium
ATATCGATTAATAGCAATCAACGCTTAACATAGCTTATCTAAACCATAAACCTTTTTTCTTCCGATTGCATATTATGTCGTATAAATCTTATTTCGGAGGAAAAACAATGAAAAAAGCTTTGGCGACTATGCTCGCCGCAATAATGGTTGCCGTTCCGCTATTCGTGACCGGTTGCGCAGATGGCAAGACTATTCGGCTAAGCGAAGTAACCCATTCCATATTCTACGCACCCTTATACGTAGCTATCAATAACGGTTACTTTGCCGACAGAGGTCTTAACGTAACGCTGGAAAACGCCGGCGGTACGGATAAGGTGACGGCGTCGCTCGTGTCAAACAGCGCGGATATAGGTCTTATGGGCGTGGAAGGCGTTATTTATTCGGAGTCCATGTCCGACAGTCTGAAAGTATTCGGTCAACTTACCAAGCGTGACGGTTCCTTCCTCGTTTCTAAGAAGAACGAAAAGGAGACGTTTAAGTGGGAGGACTTGAAAGGCAAGCGCGTACTTGCGGGCAGAACGGGAGGCGTACCTGCTATGACCATGCAATACGTTATGAACGGCTACGGGCTTTACGACGGCGTGGACGGCACGCATATCGATACTTCGGTAGCATTCAATATGATGGCAAGCGTTTTCGAATCGGACGATACGGTAGACTACACCACGCTGTTTGAACCTACCGCCACCGAGTATGAAAGCACGGGCAGAGGTTATATCGTGGCTAGCGTAGGAAAAGAGAGCGGAGAAGTTCCCTACACCGCTTTCTGCGCTAAACAGAGTTATTTGAAGGATAACGCGGACGTTGCCGAGAAGTTCCTTGAAGCAGTTATGGAGGGATACGAATTCGTTACTACCAAGCCCAGCTCGGAAGTAGCCAAAGCTCTCGTAGCGTCGTTTGAGGGCATGAGCGAAGAAAGCCTCGCTATCGCCGTTGACAGCTATAATGAGAACGATACTTGGTGCGCTTCGCCCATCATGACCAAAACCTCGTATAACCGTCTCAAAGAAATTATGGAAAACGCAGGAGAGCTTAAAACGGACGTACCTTACGAGGACGTTATCGACTTCACTATTGCGGAAAAAATCATGAAGGAAGCCTAATCTATGGAAATGCTGACACTTGACGACGTATATCTTTCTTACCACACGAAGAGCGGAGAAACGGAAGCTCTCGGTGGAATTAGCTTCAGCGCGAAGAGCGGTGAATTCATCTCGTTAGTCGGCCCGTCCGGTTGCGGAAAAACTACGGTGCTGTCCGTCATTGCAGGACTGCTCAAGCCCACGAGTGGAAGCGTAATTCTTGACGGCAAAACCGTATCCGCGCCGAGCGGAAACGTCGGGTATATGTTACAGAAAGATACGCTGTTCGAGTGGCTGTCCATTGAAAAGAACGTCCAACTCGGTCTTAAAGTCCGCAAAATGCTTACGCCCGAAAATAAGGCTTACGCTCATTCGCTCCTTGAAAAGTACGGACTAAAGGAGTTTGCGCACAGCCTGCCCGCACAGCTTTCAGGCGGAATGCGTCAACGCGTCGCGCTTATACGAACGCTTGCTTTCCGCCCCAAAGTTTTGCTCCTTGACGAGCCGTTCTCCGCTCTCGACTACCAAACTCGTCTGGACGTAGCGACGAGCGTTACCGGTATTATACGCGAAGAAGGCGTAACCACCGTTCTGGTTACGCACGACGTCACCGAGGCTTGCTCATTGGGCGACAGAGTAGTAGTGCTTTCTCCCCGCCCTGCCAAAGTCCGCAAGGTACTCGACGTTCCGCTGAAAGGTGATCCCGAAGAAAGGCGTAACGACACGCGCATGAACTGCCTCGTCAGCGAAATCTGGAAAGAACTTAAAACTTAGCTTGCCTGCCATAACGGAGGTTATTATGAAACGAAAGACGATATCACCGCACGAAAAGTACCTTCTCGGTGTCAAGAAAAACAAACTGATAATTAAGCTGTGGCAGTTCGGTATTCTCGCAGTTATTATAGGGCTGTGGGAACTGCTGACCGCAGTAGGCGTTATGGACGCCTTCTTCACCTCCTCGCCCTCGCGCATAGTAACGACTTTTATCGACCTTGCGTCGGGCGGAGAGTTCTTCTATCATATCGGCGTTACTCTGCTCGAATGCACTGTAGGTTTTGCAATCTCCATGATACTCGGCAGTTTAATAGCTGTGCTTCTCTGGCTGTCTACGAGCGCAAGGAAGGTCGCAGAGCCCTATCTCGTCGTGCTGAACGCCCTGCCTAAAATCGCCCTCGGCCCACTCATTATCATCTGGGTTGGATCGGGCGCAAAGGCTATCGTTCTTATGGCGGTGCTGATCTGCATAATCGTAACCGTTATATCCGTACTCGAAGGATTATGCTCCGCCGCCCCCGACAAACTGCTTCTCCTGCGCTCCATGGGCGCTAACCGCTTTCAGCTTCTCACGCTCGCCGTACTCCCCTCCGCTTTGCCTACCTTTATGTCGGTTATTAAAATCAACGTAGGACTGTCGTGGGTAGGCACGATCATGGGCGAGTATCTCGTGTCGGGCGCAGGGCTGGGCTACCTTATCGTTTACGGCGGTCAGGTATTCCGCACCGATCTCGTAATGACGGCGACGGTCACTCTCTGCGTGCTTGCCGGTGGTATGTACGGGCTTACGGCGCTTGCCGAAAAGCTCATTAAACGGCGCAATAAAAAGCGTAGCGCGAGTCAGGTATAATAGACCGATAACTCCAATGACGGGATAAAGGGAGTCTACTACACTGCGAAATCCTGCCGTAGACGTCAGAGTAGCAAACACCGAGGAGACGAGCATGGCTAACGTGCCGTCTCCTTTTCTATTGCCGAGAGTGGATAGCGCGCTCAGCATAGTCGTGAAAATAGCGATTATTAGGCACAGCGAGTACACCACGCGCAGGACGTCTGAGCGCGACGCTATCGCAAGTAGAGGCATTTCCATTGACGGCGAATTAGGGAGCGCAAGACACGCAAGTAGCATTATTCCTGCGATAATCAGCGAAGACAATGCCGAGGACGCAAATATCTGCTTTGTGCTCATACCGCTCTGACGCGCGAGCACGCTTGCCGAGAGTAGCAGATTCATGGAAACGTAGGTCAGACATGACGGCAAAGCAGACGGCTCGAACGCTCCTACGCTAAGCGGAGAGCTGGCGCAGGTGTATACCATTACCACGATAAGAAAAGGCACGACCGCCGTGTTCGCCGACAGTAGTCCTGCGTTCCCACGCCTAAGAATTAGTATACACACGAGGCAAAAAACCGCTCCATACGGGAACGCTACGCCTAATAAAGCTCCTGCCGTTTCGTCCATACCGGCTATCATTGCCGAGAGCACCACTACTGCGTTTACCAGCATAAGAAAATCCATAATAAAATAAATCCTGCCGAACAGCCTTTTATTCACCTCGCTCATGGACGAAAACCCAAGTTTATTCCCGACGAGGAGCAGGACGGCGGTAAACACAAAGGTCAGCAACCCGCACAGCGCAGGCACGAGCGGTGACGGCGCCCAGCCGAAAAAAGCGGTAATCTCCTGTCCGCTTGCATACCCTGCCCCAATCATAGTCCCCACACAGGTCATTGCTACCGATATAACTTTCTTCACGTATTATTTATATGAGAAGGATAAAGATTTTATTTATTAAATTTGTCAGTCTAAAAACCAACAAATTTATTAAATTTGTTAATTTTGTCCGTTTTAAAACTGACAAAATTACACCTCTTTTGCTTTTTGGAAAATATTAAAAACAAACAGACCGTTTGAGTTTTTCCAAACAGTCTGTTTGTTTTGGTTGTTTATTAACTTAATAATTATCCACCTATTACCATATGTGCGAGGGTTTCGAACGTGCCGGGGAAGCACATCAAGATTACGCAACCTGCTACGACGATTAAATATATGATAGCCGTGAAGAAGCGCTTAAAGGCAAACTCCATGCCGGAGAGCGCAACTGCTACGAGCGTAGCCCAATACTTGATATATTCGAGTATACCGGTTGCATCGCCGAGGAAATGGAATCCAATCATCGGCATAAGCGCAGAGTTAAGCAAAGTCAAAAGCCAGAGAATAACGGTGAAAAATGAGATTATTCTTCCGAGCTGATTTGCAATTTTTACTAAAGCATTGTCTTTTTTGAATTTCATAATTACCTCCTGAATGATGCCTTATTATATCATGAGGTCGGCAGTAGGTCAATATGAAATTTAATAGATTTGGAAATTTTAACCAAAATCTAATCTTTCTTTTCGCCTTTAAACGAAAAAACTAACGCGTTCGCTTTGATAGCGAACGCGTTAAAATAGCAATATTTATCTCATTACCACGCCTGCAAGCGTTTGGAAAGTTCCGGGGAAGAACATCAAGATTACGCAAGCGATTACGGCGATAACGTAGATTACCGCAGTCAAAGTGCGTCTAAATGCGAACTCCAAACCGGCGAGCGCGACGGTGAGAAGGGTTGCCCAATACTTGATATACATTATCACGCCCGTTGCCTGTCCGAGGAAATAGTACCCGAGCATAGGAGAGAGGGCAGCGTTGAGCAGGGTTAAGAGCCAGAGCATTACGGTAATGAATGCAAGAATTCTACCGC
>JAFTMM010000129.1 GCA_017452405.1 Clostridia bacterium
CGTGGCTTAATGAACTTTAAGTCGGATAAATACCGTCTTTCGCTTGTCGGCGAGTACAACGACGTGAAGTTTTATAACGACTCTAAGGGTACAAACATATCCGCTTGCCTTTCTGCAACCAAATGTATGAAAGGAAGTACTTCGCTTATAGGGGGTGGAAGTGATAAGGGCTACGACTACGACGACCTTTTTTTAGGTTTGCCGGAGATGATAAGCGCAGTATTCGTAACGGGCGACAACGCCGAAAAAATTATGACGAGCGCTCACCGTATGGGGTATAAAAATATCGTGTTATGCTCAAATCTTGCCGAGGCAGTTAAGCGTTCAGCAGGTGGTGGATTCGATAACGCATTATTTTCTCCTGCGTCGGCTAGTTTTGACAGATATGCGAAGTATAAGGAGCGTGGCGATGCTTTTGAGCGTGAAGTCAAGAAACTTTTCGGCGCGAACTGATCGCTCGGCACGCTTCGATCTACCGCTTGCCTTTGTGACCGTTGGACTACTATTGTTTGGAGTGCTGATGGTCTATTCCGCGTCATCATATAACGGAGAACTCAACTACGGTAACGAGTTTTTCTTTGCTTATAAGCAAATATTCGGCGCGATCTCCGGAATCATCGCTATGACAGCCATGACTATGCTTGATTATCGCAAGCTTATTAAGGCGCGTTGGGTGATTATAGGCGTGAGTATACTACTTCTGGCGTTAGTACTCATTCCCGGAGTAGGCGTAGAAAACTACGGCGCTAGGCGATGGCTTAACTTCGGCATCATAACTTTGCAATCCAGCGAAGTGGCAAAGGTTGGTTACGTCATTTTTGCGGCGGCATATATGTCAAAGAACTACAAAAAAATGACGACGATTAAAGGAATACTTCCGTTAATCGCCGTCGGTGGCATTATTTGCGTGCTTATTATGCTAGAACCGAATATGTCGGTTACGATGTGCGTTGCGCTTTTAATGCTTACGCTGTTCGTAATGGGCGGTATGCCCATTAAATACCTCGTTGCAATCCTCGTTCCGCTTGCAGTTGGTGTTGTTCTGCTGATACTAATAGAGCCTTATAGACTCGCAAGGCTGATGGCGTTTCTCGATCCCTGGTCGTCACCGCTTGAAGAAGGGTATCAACTGCTTCAATCCTTTTACGCAATAGGTAGCGGAGGATTTTTCGGCGTTGGGCTTTTCAATTCTCGGCAGAAATATCTATTCCTGCCTTTTGCAGAAAGCGATTTTATCTTCTCGGTAATAGGCGAGGAGCTAGGATACTTTGGTTGCGTTTGCGTAATTCTTGCGTTCTGCTTTATGATTTACCGCCTCGTAATTATTTCCATGAACGCGCCCGATCGCTTCGGCAGTTATCTTGCTTCGGGCATGGCTGCGCTCATTGGTATTCAGGTGCTTATAAACATAGCGGTTGTGACGGGAAGTATCCCGCCGACGGGTATACCGCTTCCGTTTGTTAGCGCAGGTTCAAGCTCACTTATGGTTTTCTGTGCCGGTATCGGTATCTGTCAGTCCGTCAGCTTGCGTTCCCACGCCTCTATCCGCGCCCTCTTGTGACGTTTTCTTTCGAACGGTAAAAGAGGAGTGCATGAATTTGTCGAAAGAAATGCTGGAAAGCAGAGCGAGCGAGGCTACGATTGCTATTGCCCAGTCTATAATACAGAATGAGTTATATGCAAAGCTGTAACCAACTATAAATTCAAAGGCTGCGGGTCCGTACCATAAATTCCAAAATAGAATACCTGACATGATATGGCTTGCGTATCTAATAACGACGTAAATCAACATACCAACGTAGTAGCCTTTATGTGAAAGAAGTGCAAAACGCTTGCTTCCGGTTGCGGGCTTGATCTTTCCGTTATAAGAGAAAATTCCGACTGCGCTAAGCGCGAAATAAGGAATGAGATAGTCAAGGAGCATACTCCAGGGGCTGACTATGTACGGTTGCTGTGTAAGCTGAAGAAGCATATACGCTACCGAAACTATTGCGCCTTTCGCATAGCCGAAGTAATAGCAATATATTGTTATCGGCAGAATGGAAGCAAAAGTAATCGTGCCTCCGAGATTAAGCCCGATACCTATAAATGACATAACGTAAGACATTGAAAGGCATAATGCTCCGAATACGAGATCGCGCGTTGTGAACTCGAATTTTTTTCCGCTACGCTTATACTGCACAATGGAGTAGATAACGACGGGAATCGCAATAATCGCAATAACTCCGAGCAGAAAAAGTACGAGAACCCAAGGTTCCGACTCAACGTACCCGAATCCGAATTCAGGTGTTTTGAATTCCGGCTCTACTGTAATGGAGGGCAGGGATTCGTCTTCCAAAAGAACGGGCATGATTGGCATATCCGTTAATCTCCTTTGGGAAAAACAAAAAACCGTTCCGTAGGGGAACGGTTCGATTGCATTAACAAATTTTACAATCCATGCTTTCCCTACGCGGGTACTAACCCACAGGTTCAAAGGGACTTTTACCTTGCGGTAAATTCTCAGCTACGCGCTATGTAGCGCCCCTAAGCTACGGATATTTTATACCAAACGTGCAAATTAGTCAAGCGATTTAGCTTGCCAATTTTGGTGCTTTATTGTATAATGAAATTATGAAAGGAATCTGTTATTTAATCTGCGCAGGTGAGAAAGCTGAGCTTAGTTTTACGCCCTGCGAAAACGATATAGTAATTGCTGTAGACGGTGGTTATAAATATCTAACGGAGGAAGGAAAAACACCGAACGTTATTATCGGTGACTTTGACTCTCTCGGCAATGTTCCGACAACAAATAAAGTAATAAAATTAAGCCCTATAAAAGACGTAACAGACACCTTTGCAGGGATAGACGAAG
>JAFTMM010000010.1 GCA_017452405.1 Clostridia bacterium
AGCGACGTGTACGGAAGCAGGAGAAGAACGCAGGGATTGTGAAGACTGTGACGAGTACGAAACAAGAGAAGTAGAAACAAACGAACACGATTATTCGGATGAGTGGACAACAGACAAAGAAGCTACGTGTACGGAGGCGGGAAGCAAGTCCCATCACTGCAAGAACTGTAATGAAAAGACAGACGTAACGGAGATTCCGAAAACTGATCATGCATATGATTCATGGACAGAGAGTAAGAAAGCGACGTGTACGGAAGCAGGAGAAGAACGCAGGGATTGTGAAGACTGTGAAGAGTATGAAACAAGAGAAGTAGAAGCAAACGGGCACGATTATTCGGACGAATGGACAACAGACAAAGAAGCTACGTGTACGGAGGCGGGAAGCAAGTCACATCACTGCAAGAACTGTAATGAAAAGACAGACGTAACGGAAGTGCAGATAAAAGAACATAAATCTAGTTCATGGATACTTGACAAAGAAGCTACAGAGGAAGAGAACGGGAAAAGGCACAAAGAATGTTTGGTGTGTGGTTCAATCCTTGAAGAAGACGATATTAAATACACGAAGGTAAAACTAAATTGTAATGGGTTTGGATGTAACGGACTCTTTGATGGGGTGTTGATTCCTATAACCTCGTTTTTACTGCTTGCTTTTATTATTCGAATACTTTTCCGACGCAATTAAATAACAAAAACTTAAAATCTCCGCTTCTTTCGAAACGGAGATTTTAAGTTTGACATTTTCCTTGCCGTGTGTTATTATAACTATGCAGAAAAGGAGGCGGTTTTATGCCCGTAATTATCCCCTCGGCGTTGCCTGCTAGGGAAGCGCTGGAAAAAGAGAATATTTTCGTTATGACGGACGTTCGCGCTAGGTCGCAGGAAATCCGTCCGCTTTCCATTGGACTTCTTAACCTCATGCCCAACAAGGAAGAAACCGAACTCCAGCTCCTCCGACTTATAGGCAATACGCCGTTGCAGGTCGAAGTAACCCTGCTTCAGACTGCTACGTACAAAGGCACGCACACCGACGAGGAGCATTTAAAGTCCTTTTATCTGACGCTTGACGAGGCGATTCGTAGCGGAAAGAAGTTCGACGGACTGATCGTAACCGGCGCGCCCGTTGAGCAAATGGACTTCAAAGAGGTTAAGTATTGGGATGAAATCGTCCGCATAATGGAATGGGCGGAGCATAACGTATACTCCACTATGTATATTTGCTGGGGCGCAATCGCGGCTATGCATTACTTCTACGGAATTGACAAGATCGCATTGGACGAGAAGCTTTCAGGCGTATACCGTCACCGCAGTCTTAACCGCTCCAACCCCCTCGTGCGCAACTTCGACGAGTATTTTAACGCGCCTCACTCCCGTCATAGCGGGGTGGATCTTGATAAGGCGCAAAGGACGGAGGGCTTGGACATTCTCGCCGTAAGCGACGAGGCGGGACTTTATCTCGCCGCAAGCTCCGACCACCGCCGTGTGTTCGTGCTTGGTCACGGTGAATATGATAAGTTCACGCTCGACAAAGAATATAAGCGCGACACAGGTTTAGGTCGTGGTGACGTAGACGTTCCCGTCAACTATTACGGCGCAGACGGCGCTCCCGTTCTTTCCTGGCGCGCGCACTCCTCGCTCCTTATGTGTAATTGGCTGAATTATTACGTGTATCAGGCTACGCCGTATGATATAACGACTATAAGTTAGGAAGCGGAAGGCATATGTATTAATGAATTGCAAACGCACAGCGTTTGCATGAATTGAACGCCGAAAAGCGTTCATGAATTGATTTGCTTTGCAAATCATGAATTGCAACCTTATCTTTGCAACGAGATAAAAGAGAATAGGAAAGGTAATATACTCGTTAATCAATTATTGAAAAGCAGTACGAGTATAGGTGCAAATATTCACGAAGGAAATTACGCAAGTAGTAAACCTGATTTTATAAATAAGTTTCAAATCGCGCTTAAAGAATTTTACGAAACAGAGTATTGGTTGGAAATATTCAAAGAAACGAATTATTTATCAGATATCGAATATTCCGAAATGTTTGGGAAATGCAGTAAGATTCGTAAGTTATTGTCTGCTTCAATCACTACGGCAAAAAAATAAAAAAAGCCCATAATGATGCGCAAGCATCAATTCATGCCGAAGGCAATTCATGACAGCGAAGCTGTCAATTCATGCGCTCGTAAGAGCGCAATTCATTCAAGTATTATGATTCTAATTGTTGAAGATGAAGTAAAAATAGCAAGGTTCGTGCAGTTGGAGCTCGAACACGAGGGCTACGAGGTGCGTCATATCATTGACGGCAACAAGGCCCTTAAAAGCATACTCGAAAACGATTACGAACTAATCGTTCTTGATCTTATGCTACCTGGATTGAGCGGAACGGAAGTGCTCCGTGAGCTTCGCAAGGTCAAGGACACGCCCGTTATTATCCTTACTGCGCGTGACCGGATTATTGACAAGGTGGAAGGGCTGGACTACGGCGCTAACGACTATATGACCAAGCCGTTTGCTATCGAAGAACTGCTTGCTCGAATCCGCGTGCATTTGAAGCGTAGCAAGGAGGGGGCAAAGCGCGTGTCTTACGGCAAACTCGTCGTGGATTTGTCCGCTCATACCGTGACTTACGACGGCGCGACCATAGACCTTACCAAGAAAGAGTACGATCTTCTCGTTTATCTGCTTTCTCACAGGGGTGAGGTAATGTCACGCGAAAAAACTCTTGAAGCGGTGTGGGGGTTCGACTTCTACGGCAACACCAACGTTGTAGACGTTTACGTGCGCTATCTTCGCTCCAAGATTGACGACGTGTTTGATATAAAACTCGTTCAGACGGTGCGAGGAGCAGGATACATAATTAAGTAATTCATTTATGAGTAAATCGGAAAAGAAAAGCAATTCGTTGCCCACGTGGCAAAACGTACTTATTTGGGTATTTTTCCCGATAGGGCTTTTCCGTTTGCTGTATTTTCATCTGTCCAAGCGTTTTCGTATGGACATTTCCACAAAGACGTCACTACTCAACGGCGTGCTTTTTTTCGTTATGATAACTTCTTACGCTATCGTGGTGCTGGTGAACGTAGGCTCGGCGCTTGATAATGGCAATACGGACGACCTGCTTTTAAGACTCGTTATCATATCCGTAATAATCCTGCCCGTATTCCTTGTAATCTTCGTAGCGTACTGCACGCTAACGGGGAAAAGAATGCTCAGTCCCGTCCGTAAGATGATAAACAAAATGGACGAGATAACCGCCGAGTCACTTTCCGCGCGCCTTGATACTATGGATACGCAGGACGAACTAATGGACCTGACCGATCGCATAAACTCCATGCTGGACGATATTGAGGAGACCTTTCAGCGTCAGCGCAACTTCGTTTCCGACGCCAGCCACGAACTCCGAACTCCTATTTCGGTAGTGCAGGGCTATTCCGACCTGCTGTCGAGGTGGGGCAAGGACGACGCGGCAGTGCTTGACGAATCGATAACGGCAATCCGCTCCGAAGCGACCAATATGCGTACCATCGTCGAACAGCTACTCTATCTTGCTAAGATAGGCAGTTTCAAGCCCAAGGCGGTTGACTTCGACCTTGCCGAAGCGGTGAGAGATATCGTAGACGGTTATGAAACGGCAGGTGTGGAGCGTCGTTTTGCGTTCTACGCGCCCGACATCATACCCATTCACGCCGACCGCTCTCTCGTAGTTGAGCTGGTGCGCATTATAACCGACAATGCGATTAAGTACACGAAAAAGGGCGGAAGCGTACAACTAAAAGCCTTTGCGGACGAAAAAGAAGCTACCGTAACCGTTATTGATAACGGAATAGGCATATCCGAGGCGGACCTTCCGCATATCTTTGACCGCTTTTACCGTTGTGACAAAGCGCGCGAACGCAAGAGCGGTGGAGTAGGGCTCGGTCTATCTATTGCCAAGAGTATAGTGACTACGATGGGCGGTAATATTAAGGTCACTTCCACGCTCGGATCGGGCAGTCGTTTCGTTATAAACCTGCCCATAAGAAAGGAATCCGCCTGAATTTATTAAACAACTCAAAATTCGCAAGTTTTTCCTTAATTTCTTCATGTTTTTTTGAAAATTCGGTGAAATTTTGTTGACATTCGATCTTGAAATGTGGTAGAATGTCGGGTACAAGGATAAACTGATATTTTGCCCTTTTCGGTTTTATGTTAGCATGTAAAGAGCAATTCGGAATGGTAAGAATTTACCTTAAAGTGGGATTTAGAGTTGTCGAAAAAAGCCGAAAAGAAAGTAAAGTAATATCATTTTTTGCGAGCCGAGGACGCAGTTTTTTGCGTGCTCCGCTTTTTTCTATTTTCTTGCCAACAAGAAAATAGAATGAATTGCAAACGCAATTTGCCTTACTCAAGGCGTGAATTGCAAACGCACACTTTGCCTTACTCATAAGGCGTGAATTGCAAACGCTATCCGCGTTTGCATGAATTGACAGCTTCGCTGTCATGAATTCTCGCTTCGCTCACGCTCGCTCCATGAATTGACGCTTCGCGTCATTATGGATAAATTTTATCCGCAATGCAACCGAAGGTTGTGAGTTTTTGATTTGCGATTAGCAAATCAATTCATGAACGCCATAGGCGTTCAATTCATGCGCCGTAGGTGCAATTCATAGCGAAGCGCTATCCGCTCGCTCCATGAATTGGGCTTACGCGTCATTATGGATAAATTTTGTGAGATCCTATCGCTTCGCTCTAGGATGACGGAGAAAGGTGCTCAGGATGACAGGTAGATCCTTCGACAAGCTCAGGATGACGAGAACGTAGCAAGCCCCTGCCCTACAATATAACGTATAATTCAAAAAAGTACGACAAGTTACTCATCACGTTTAAAAGACCTTAAAGGCGTTCTAGGAGAGTCCGAGAACCCACCGCAAGGGGTCTCGGCGCTTTTTGTCAAACTTTTTAGCGCATAAAAAGTTTGTAATGCCAAGTAACTATAAACGAAACCTCACTTATCTATATTCAATAAGCTGGCTTATGGAAACCTTATATAACAAATAAATGATTATAAAAACGCTTCCATATTAGGTGCTGTGAGCAAAAATCTTAATTTTAGTAAAATAAGTTTTAGCGGAATTTATCCGCCATATAAAAAGGAGTAATAATGGCTGAAAGAAGAATCCGTACCGTCAAATACGGTAACACCGAACGCCGCAGTTTCGCTCAGGTTGACGAAGTAATCGAAATGCCCAACCTGATTGAAGTGCAGAAGAAGTCGTATGCCGATTTCCTCGACAAGGGTATCGCAGAAGTTTTCAAAGACTTTTCTCCGATAACCGACTTTTCGGGTAGAATCGAACTTCATTTCCTCTCTCACCACATCGAAAACAAGTCCAAGTATTCCGAGAAAGAATGTAAGGATCGCGACGCAACCTACGCAACGCCTCTGAAAGTCAAAGTTCGCCTCGTATACAAAGAGAGCGGACAGATGACCGAACAGGAAGTGTTCATGGGTGACCTTCCCAAGATGACGCCCAACGGCTCGTTTATTATCAACGGCGCCGAGCGTGTTATCGTATCCAAGCTCGTGCGTATCCCGGGCGTATACTTCTAGGACGAAACCAAGGACCAAAAGACGGGTAAGGTATACTATACCGCTCAGTCTATACCTTCGCGTGGTGCGTGGCTGGAATATGAAATGGAGCCGGCAGGCACTCTTGCCGTACACGTTGACCGTCAGAGAAAGGTGCCTATGACCACTCTTATCCGCGCGCTTTCGGCGGTTACCACGGGTGACTTCGGAACGGACGAGCAGATTAACGCTATCTTCCACAACGAGCCTATTATCGCCCTTACTTGCGAAAAGGACGTAGCTAAGAGCAACGACGAAGGTCTTCTCGAACTCAACAAGAAGCTTCGTCCCGGCGAAATTCCCAACCTTGACTCCATCAACTCTTACGTTAAGTCGCTTTTCTTCGACAGAAGAAAGTACGACCTTACGAGAGTAGGCAGATATAAGCTCAATAAAAAACTCTCTCTCGGCGCGCGTATTACGGGGCTCGTTTCGGCAACCGATATCGTTGACGAGGACGGTATTCTCTACGCTTCGGCAGGCGAGGTTATCGCAGAGGACGTAGCGTACCGTATTCAGAACGCAGGTATCAACGAAGTAGCGGTAGAAGTCGCAGGCAGAGAAGAGCCGTTCTACGTTATGGGTAACGGCCACGTTGACCTTGCAGGCTACGTTGACGTAGATCCCCGCGACCTCGGTATCACCGAATACGTTTCCTATCAGGTTCTCAGCGAACTTATGGCGGAAGCGGAGGGCGACAGACAGCGCCTTGCCGAGCTTTGCGAAGCGAACGCAGACCGTCTTGCAGAAAAGCACATCACGGTAGCGGATATTCTTTCCACCGTTAACTATATTATCGGTCTTCACTACGGCGTTGGTTACACCGACAATATCGACCACCTCGGCAACCGTCGAGTAAGAAGCGTAGGCGAACTTCTTCAGAACCAGTTCCGTATCGGTATCGCGCGTCTTGAAAGAGTAGTACGCGAAAGAATGCAGATTCAGTCGGACGCAGAGCTTACTCCCCAGACGCTTATCAATATCCGTCCCGTAACCGCAGCGCTTAAAGAGTTCTTCGGCTCTTCACAGCTGTCGCAGTTCATGGACGAAACCAACCCTATATCTGAACTTACGCACAAACGTAAGCTTTCCGCTCTCGGCCCCGGCGGTCTTAACAGAGAGCGCGCAACCTTCGACGTCCGCGACGTACACTACACGCACTACGGCAGAATGTGTCCCATAGAGACGCCTGAAGGACAGAACATCGGTCTTATTTCCTCGCTTTGCGGATACTCGCTTATTAACGAATATGGCTTTATGGAAGCGCCTTACCGCAAAGTAGAAAAGACTTACGACGAGGAAGGCAACGTAATCGGCGGTAGAGTAACCGATACCGTTGAATACCTCTCGGCAGACCAAGAAGACAGATATATCGTAGCGCAAGCCAAAGAGCCTCTCGGCGAGGACGGCTGGTTTGCAAAGAACCGTGTACTTGCGCGTTACCGCGACGATATCAGAGAGTTCAACAGAGAAGAAATCGACTACGTGGACGTTTCGCCCCGTCAGCTTATCTCGGTTGCAACCTCACTCATTCCTTTCCTTGAAAACGACGATACCAACCGCGCGCTCATGGGATCGAACATGCAGAGACAGGCAGTTCCTCTCCTTAAACCCGAAGCGCCTATGATCGGTACGGGTATCGAGCATAAGATCGCATACGACTCCGGCGTTATGGTGCTCGCTCAAAAGGGCGGTGTAGTATCCTACGTTGACGCGGATACCGTTCGTATCGACCACGAGGACGGTACGGTAGGCTCGTATACCTTAAAGAAATTCTCCGGTTCCAACCAGGGCACGTGTATTAACCAGAAGCCTATCGTTTCCAAAGGACAGACGGTTAAGGCAGGCGACGTTCTTGCGGACGGTCACTCCACCGATAACGGCGAGCTTGCTCTCGGCAGAAACATTCTCGTCGGCTTCATGACCTGGGAAGGTTATAACTACGAGGACGCAATCCTCATTTCTGAAAGAATAGTAAAAGACGACGTATTCACTTCCATTCACATTGCAGAGTATGAAATCGAAGCGCGTGACACCAAGCTCGGTGAGGAAGAGATTACGAGAGATATTCCCAACGTGGGCGAGGATGCTCTTAAAAACCTTGACGAAAACGGTATCGTTTACGTAGGCGCGGAGGTTACCAGCGGTGACATTCTCGTCGGCAAGGTTACGCCTAAGGGTGAAACCGACCTCACTCCCGAAGAACGCCTTATGCGCGCTATCTTCGGCGAAAAGTCCCACGAAGTTCGCGACACCTCTCTCAAAGTACCTCACGGCGAGGGCGGTATCGTAGTAGACGTTAAGGTGTTCACTCGCGCTAACAAAGACGAGATGAGCCCCGGCGTTAATAAAGTAGTCCGCGTATATATCGCGCAGAAGCGTAAGATCGGCGTAGGCGATAAGATGGCAGGTCGTCACGGTAACAAGGGCGTTATCTCCCGCGTACTTCCCGAAGAGGATATGCCTTTCATGGCTGACGGCACCCGCCTTCAGATCGTGCTTAACCCTCTCGGCGTGCCTTCGCGTATGAATATCGGTCAGGTACTCGAAGTCCATCTCGGTCTTGTGGCTAAGGCGCTGGGCTGGAAGGTAGCTACGCCCGTATTCGACTCCGCTCTCGAAAGCGATATCAAGAACCTTCTTAAAGATAACGGCTACGTTAACTCGGAAGGCGAGGTAGACGGTAAGATCCAGATGTACGACGGTAGAACGGGTGAGCCGTTCGAGAACCGCACGACGGTGGGCTATATGTATATGCTCAAACTTATCCACCTCGTTGACGACAAGATGCACGCGCGTTCTATCGGACCTTACGCGCTCGTTACTCAACAGCCTCTCGGCGGTAAAGCGCAGTTCGGCGGACAGCGTTTCGGTGAGATGGAGGTTTGGGCGCTCTACGCTTACGGCGCTGCAAACATCTTGCAGGAAATCATGACTGTTAAGTCGGACGATATCGTAGGCAGAGTTAAGACTTACGAATCTATCGTTAAGGGCGTAAACGTTTCCGAACCCGGCGTTCCCGAATCGTTCAAAGTCCTTATTAAAGAATTGCAGTCGCTCGGTCTTGACATTAAGATCCTTAACGAGGACGAAAAGGAAATCTCCATTAAGGATATTACCGAGGACGAAGAAGAAACCTACGAAGTTCCTACCAAGAAGACCAAGCATTTCGAGAACGGCAAGCTCATTCTTGAAGAGGAAATCGACCTCGACGCTCTTGACGACCTCGACGCTCTCGACGATGACGACGACGAGGAGGACGACGAAGCAGGTCTTCCCGAATTCGATACGTCCTCGCTGTTCGGCGACGACGAAATCGAGTTTGAAGACAAGTTCGCTAACCGTGCGCTTGACGACGACGATTTATCCGATCTTGACGATCTTCTGTTTGACGACGAAAAGGAGGGCAAGTAATAATGTTTGAACTTAACAGTTGCGATTCACTCGAAATAGCAATCGCGGGCCCCAACAAGATCCGCGAATGGTCGAAGGGTGAGGTTACCAAGCCCGAAACTATTAACTACCGTACTCAGAAGCCCGAACGCGACGGTCTTTACTGCGAGCGTATCTTCGGGCCCTACCGTGACTACGAATGCCACTGCGGAAAGTATAAGCGTATCCGTTATACGGGTATCGTCTGCGACAAGTGTGGCGTAGAGGTTACCAAATCCAAAGTGCGCCGTGAAAGAATGGGACATATCGAGCTTGCCGCTCCCGTTACCCATATTTGGTATTTTAAGGGCGTTCCCGGCAGAATCGGTCTCATGCTTGACATGACTCCCAAAGCGCTTGAACAGGTAGTATATTTCGTTAACTTTATAGTTACCGATCCCGGTGACACTGATCTTGAATACAAGCAGATTCTTACCGACGCTCAGCTCATGGAAGCTCAAGAGCAGTACGGGGAAAAGGCGTTCAAGGTAGGCATGGGCGCGGAAGCGGTTAAGAAACTTCTCTCCGACATCAACGTCGAAGAAGAATATAAAAAGATGAAAGAGATTGTGGATAACTCCAACGGTCAGAAGAAGCTCAAAGCTATCAAGCGCCTTGATATTCTCGACTCTTTCAGAAAGAGCGGTAACGATCCTACCTGGATGATCCTTGACGTTCTTCCCGTTATTCCCCCCGATCTGCGCCCCATGGTACAGCTCGACGGCGGACGTTTTGCGGTAAGTGACCTCAACGACCTCTACCGCCGTGTTATCAACCGTAACAACCGACTCAAAAAACTCATGGAGCTCAGCGCTCCCGACATTATCGTCCGCAACGAAAAGCGTATGCTTCAAGAAGCCGTTGACGCGCTTATTGACAACGGTAGACGTGGTAAGGCGGTATCGGGCGCAGGCAACAGAGAGCTTAAATCGCTCTCCGGACTTCTTCGCGGTAAGCAGGGACGTTTCCGTCAGAACCTGCTCGGTAAGCGTGTAGACTACTCCGGTC
>JAFTMM010000130.1 GCA_017452405.1 Clostridia bacterium
CCGCCAGCGTTCGTCCTGAGCCAGAATCAAACTCTCATGTTAATGGTTCAATTCACTCAGTACATAACTGACTGTGTAAAAATTGACTAATTTGAATGGTTTTTGCTTCAAAAAGCCTTTTCAGATTTATCCTTGTCAATGTGCATTTTGCAACTGCCAACAGGCAGTATTTTTTGCCGTCGTTCGCGACAGCTTGATTATGATACCACATTGGGTTTCAAATGTCAACTGTTTTTCAAAACTTTTTTAAGAAAATTTTTCTTTTTCTTCGTTTTGATTCAGGGTTTGTCCCTTTGCTTGCGACAGCTTGAATAATATACCATAACGCTAAACTATTGTCAACTGTTTTTTCAAACTTTTTTTCGCAATTTTCAACTTTTTTTGAGAAGTTTTTTACATTTTTTCGGGCGCGTTTATAAGCAGGAGCGCCATGCCTTCTTTAAGCGTGTCTGCCACCGCTTTAGTGAGCGCAAGACGCGCAAAAGTGAGCTTTTTGTCCTCCGTAATAATGCGTCCGGAGATGTAAAATCTGTTATAAAGCTGGGCAAGATCGATAAGATAGCGCGCGATAACGCTGGGTTCGTACTTGCTTGCAGAATCCCTGACGGTATCCGCGTACGAGTCGAGGTGTCTGATCACGGCGTAACTATCGTCATCAGTAAGAAGCGAGCAGTCAACCTCTCCGATATCCCCGCCTTTTGCGAGTACCGAACGGCAACGCGCGTGAGTATACTGCAAATACGGCGCTGTTTCGCCTTCAAACGACAATACTTTATCGTAGGCAAAGTCTACGTCCTTAATTCTTCCCGTGCCGAGAGCAAAGAACATAACGGCTCCTACGCCCACGTTTTCGGCAATTTCGTCTTTATCTTCAAGGACAGGGTTCTTTTCCTCTATTATAGCTTTTGCCTTGTCTACGGTGTTCTGAATGACGTCGGCTAAGAATACGACGTGACCGTGACGAGTAGACAGCGGTTTGCCCTCGTAAGATACCATACCAAACTGCACGTGAGTGAGGTCCTTAGCCCACTCCCTGCCCATAAGCTCGAGAACCTTGAATACCTGCTTAAAATGCAAGTTCTGTTGCGTAGCTACGACGTAAAGGCTCTTGTCGAAACGATAGGTGTCAGCGCGGTAATTTGCCGCCGCCAGATCGCGCGTAGCGTACAGCGTCGCTCCGTCGCTTCTCGTTATAAGACAAGGAGGCATGCCGAACTCGTCAAGCTTAACTACGAGAGCGCCGTCGCTTACTTCGGTCAGCGCCTTAGCGTTCAGCTCGTCGATTATAGGCTCCATTTTGTCGTTGTAGAACGCTTCGCCGTTATAGCTGTCGAACTTGATTCCCAAACGGTCGTATACTTTATTAACTTCCGCAAGCGTGGTTTCTTTGAACAGCTCGTAGGTCTTGACCGCCTCGGGCTCTCCACGTTCAATCTTCAAGAACTCCGTTCTGCCACGCTCGGCTAGCTCTGGATTTTTCTCACTCTCCTCGGTAAAACGAACGTAGAGCGCAAGCATATCGTTAAGCGTGAGCGGGCGAGACTTGTCGCCCCACTCGTTATACGCTGCAAGGAGCTTGCCGAACTGCGTTCCCCAATCGCCGAGGTGGTTAATACCCACCGCGTTCCAGCCGAGATATTTGAATATGCGGTACAGCGATCCGCCGATAGCCGTACTCATCAAGTGTCCTATATGGAAAGGTTTTGCTATGTTTATGGACGAATAGTCAATACATACCGTTTTGCCTGCGTTCTCCGCGCGCACGGCTTTTATGCTCGTTTTATCCGCGCAGTCGGCAAGAACCGCTTCTACCCTCGCCTTTCGACTGAGATAGAAGTTAAGGTAACCGCCTGCAACCTCTACGTGATCGATAAAGTCACGCTCGGACAGATTTGACGCAAAGTCCGAAGCTATAACCTGCGGAGCTTTGCGAAGCTCGCGCGCATACTTAAAGCAAGGCAAGGCGAAATCGCCGTGACCTTCCGTAGCAAGCGTAATATCATTCTCGGTAACGAGAGGATTGTTAATAAGTTCTGTTATTAGTTTTTTGTAATTCATATTTATTATAAAAGATTGTGGAGCGTCAGTATTGAATAACGCCTCGGCGTTCATCGCAATGGTTGAGATTCTTCGATTGCGCTAAACGCTCCGCTCAAAATGACCGTACTTATAATTGTTTCGCTACTCTAACTTCTTGGCTCAGCGTGATCGTTACGTCTGTGACAATACTTCGGGCGGAGGGTTTTTGAGTCTGTTAAAGTAGTCTTTCGTGTCCCTTACCACCTGTCCGCTCAAGGCGATTATACCGATCAGATTGGGTAATGCCATTAGGGCGTTGAATATGTCTGCAAGCGTCCAAACAATATCGAGCGTCATATACGGTCCGATGAAGATTGCGACAATGTAAACCCAACGGAATGCAAGTATGACGTTCTTGCGGTTGCCTACGAGATATTTAAGACAGCTTTCGCTGTAGAAGCTCCAACCGATTATGGTCGTATACGCAAAGAAGATCAGGCATATGCAAACGAGAATGGGCGCAGCCGAGCTAAGGAAGCCGGGCAAACCGTTTGAGAAAGCAAAGATCGTGACGTCAACGCCGTCAAGTCCGATATTCCACGCGCCGGTGATGACGATGGTAAGACCGGTCATAAGGCAAATTATGATAGTATCGATAAACGTGCCGAGCATAGACACGAGTCCCTGACGAACGGGTTCTTTGGTTTGAGCCTGTGCCGCTGCGATAGGAGCAGAGCCGAGTCCTGCTTCGTTGGAGAAAATACCTCGCGCTATACCCTTTTGCATAGCTACGATCATACTTCCCATTATACCGCCTGCTATTGCCTGCGGGTTAAATGCCGAAACGACGATATCGGCTAACGCTTGAGGGATTGCCGTGATGTTGGTAAAAATTACGATAAGGCAAAGAAGCACGTACGTAATAGCCATAAAAGGCACGACGAGCGTTGCTACTTTGGAAATACGCTTAACGCCACCGATAATTACTACCGCAACGAGAACGGTAAGTATGATACCGCTTATGATTACGACAAGAGAAATGTTCATGCCGAGAATATCAAAGGTGGGGACTGCACCAAAACCGCTGAATACGTTATTTATCGCAGACGTAATGCTGTTAATCTGTGTGAAAGTACCTACGCCGAAAAGCCCTACGCATATGCCGAATATCGCAAACAATACCGCGAGCCATTTCCAGCGCTTGCCCATTCCCTTTTCTATATAAAGGAATGGTCCGCCGAGAATCTGTCCGTCGTTGTCTATCGTGCGGTATTTAACGGCTAACATACACTCGGCAAATTTAGTCGCCATGCCGAGGAACGCCGCCACTATCATCCAAAAAAGCGCGCCTGGACCGCCAGCTACGATTGCCGTAGCAACGCCGACTATATTTCCCGTGCCTATAGTCGCGGAAAGCGCAGTACAGAGCGCAGAGAACGCCGATATCTGACCGTTTCCTTCTTTTTCTTTCTTAACCATGTATTTGAACGCCTTGGGCAGTTTTCTAATCTGCACGAAAACAAGGCGCACGCTTAAAAACAATCCTGCGACAAGTATGAAAATTATAAGGGGCCAACCCCATATAAAATCATCAATCGCTTTTATTACGTCAGCGAAACCCATAATATTTTCCTTATTTAAAATATTTTCTTATTTATAATAATTACAACGTATCGTTGCGTTTTGTATTTGAGATACTTCGACTTCGCCCTTTCGGGCTACGCTCAGTATGACACAACGCACACCCTTTCGGGCTACGCTCAGTATAACACAACGCACACACATTCGGGACGGGGCGTTTGTGCGCTGACGCTACTCTCGGTATGACGATAGGCTGTTTTTTATTCTACGCTACAAGATGATGGAGTACGTCATTTCGACCGTAGCGCAAGCGGAGTGGAGAAATCTCTCAAGATCCTTCGACTGCGAGCTAACGCTCTCCGCTCAGGATGACAGGTCGTTTCTGCGCTGTCGCTCGGTATGACACAACGTACACCTTTTCGGGCTATGCTCGGTGTGACGTTATGCGCCACCTAATCAAAACAGAAGTTCTTTTCCTAAGAATTAAACGTTAAATCTAAACAGAACAACGTCGCCGTCTTTGACCACGTATTCTTTACCCTCGCTACGAACGAGACCTTTTTCTTTTGCTTGGTTAAATCCACCATGAGCAACAAGGTCGGAGTAGTTGACTATTTCGGCACGGATAAAGCCTTTCTCGAAGTCGGTGTGAATTTTGCCTGCCGCCTGCGGAGCTTTCGTACCTTTCTCTATCGTCCAAGCGCGAACTTCTTTTTCGCCTGCCGTAAGGTAGGATATAAGACCGAGGAGGTCGTAGCACTTTTCAATCATTCGGTCAAGACCGCTCGAACCGAGTCCGAGCCCGTCAATATAATCTTGACGTTCTTCTTTGGGAAGCGAGGCTATTTCCGCTTCTACGCCTGCGCTGATCTCGATAAACTGCGCGCCCTCTCCGTCTGCAAACGCTTCCACTTCCCTTGCAAGCGGATTGTCTGCGCCGATATCGTTTTCGTCAATGTTTGCGCAGTAGATTACGGGTTTGCTCGTAAGCAAGAAGAAAGTCTTTTCAAGCTCCTTTTCCGCGTCAGTCAGCTTGAGAGTACGCAGGCTCTTACCACCTTCCAAGCACGCTTCAAGCTTTTTGAGCAATTCATACTCCTCGATATACTTTTTCTCGCCCGTTTTGACGTAATGCTCCGCTTTACCGAGGCGTTTTTGCACCATTTCAAGGTCGGAAAGTATGAGTTCGAGGTTAATCGTCTCAATGTCACGCGTAGGATCAACATTGCCTTCTACGTGGATAATGTCCGCGCTCTTGAAGCAACGAACGACGTGCACGATAGCGTCTACCTCACGGATATGCGAAAGGAATTTGTTGCCTAATCCCTCGCCGTGGCTTGCGCCTTTGACGAGTCCTGCAATATCCACGAACTCCACGATTGCGTGGGTTATCTTTTTCGTGTTGTACATTTTACCGAGAACGTACAAACGCTCGTCGGGTACGGCAACTACGCCTACGTTAGGCTCGATAGTACAGAACGGATAGTTCTGCGCCTCCGCGCCTGCTTCCGTAATTGCGTTGAATAACGTTGACTTGCCTACGTTGGGCAAACCTACTACACCTAATTTCATATATCTTCCTCTTACGCACCGATTCACATTCATTCGCGTGCGCGACTCCTTCCGTCACGCTTCGCGTGCCACCTCCCTCGGCGAGGGAGGCTATTTTATATAAATCAGCGTTGCTATTATTTAATCTATAACCTAAGTAAGGCAGAGCTTCGTGCAGATACGTGCAACAGGTGGCAAGTTTACCGAAGGGAGCGTACTATAGCGTACGTGACCGAGGAAACTTGACACACGTAGCGCGTAGATGTGCGGAGATATGCCTTACTTAAAATACTTAATGCCCGACTCAAAGAGCTTCATATCATAATCAAACTCAACGTTCTTATAGAGGTTTTCGCCGGCGCGTTCGGTGTGTCCCATCTTGCCGAGGATTCTGCCGTCTGCGCTGGTAATGCCTTCGATTGCATACATTGAACCGTTAGGGTTAAAAGGACTTGCCATGGTTGCGTTGCCTGCAAGGTCACAGTACTGCGTTGCAATCTGACCGCTATTAGCAAGAGCTTTGAGGTCAGAGTCACTTGCTACGAAACGTCCTTCGCCGTGAGAAACGGCAACGCCGAATACGTCACCTACCCGTGCGCCCGAAAGCCAAGGGGATTTAACCGAGGCAACGCGCGTCGTTACTATTTGCGAAACGTGGCGCGCAATATTATTGAACGTAAGCGTGGGGCTTGACGAGTCCTGAACGCTTATTCTGCCACCGGGGAGAAGCCCGGTCTTTACGAGAGCTTGGAAGCCGTTACATATACCGAGAATGAGTCCATCACGCTTGTCAAGAAGCTCGTGTACGGCTTCGGCAATCTTCGGGTTGCGGAAGGTCGTTGCTATGAACTTACCCGATCCATCCGGCTCGTCACCGCCCGAAAATCCGCCCGGGAACATTAGTATCTGCGACTGCTTAATGCGTTTTACGATTTCGTCAACGCTTTCGTCAATCTCGCTTGCCGTGCGGTTACGGATAACGAATACGTCCGGCGCTCCACCTGCGCGCTTGAATGCGCGCGCGGTATCGTATTCGCAGTTAGTGCCGGGGAATACGGGAATAAATATTTTAGGCTGAACAGTTTTATTCTTTATTATTATACCGCTCGGCTTGTCATAGGCAAGCTGAGGCGCTTCGCCGTATGCAGGAGCAGTCGTGCGATAGTTGTTTTCAAAAGTATTAGTAAACGCCGAGAGATATTCGTTAATATCCGTCGTTTCTTCGCCTGCTATAACTTTGCCGTCCGCCGTAGACTCACCGTAATACGAGCAATCAAAGCCCTCGAATGCTTCGGGCTTGCTCGTTACGACGAGAAGGTCGCCAAGGTCGGGCGTGAAGGAGTCTGCGCCGATACCCTTGAACTTAAAGCCTACGCCGTCACCAAAACAGGACTGCATAATTGCCGAAACCGCGCCACCTTCCTCTACTACCTGACAGAAAGTTACGTTTCCGCCACCAATCTCGTCATGGAGCTTGTCCATAAGAGGAATAGCGTAGTCAAAGTCGGGCATTCCGCTTGAGGTGCGTTTGAGCTTAATGCGATATACTTTTTCGCCTGCTTTAAGCACGTTAGTCACGAGCTTGCGCGCGTCTGCAGTCGCGAGCGCGAAGGATATGAGCGTGGGAGGAACGTCGAGATCCTCAAACGAACCGGACATGGAATCCTTACCGCCGATCGCGCCCAAACCGAGTCTGCGCTGGGCGTAAAGCGCACCGAGAAGCGCGGAAGCAGGCTTACCCCAACGCGCGTTGTCGTCACCGAGTTTTTCAAAGAATTCCTGAAGCGTAAGGCGTACGTCACGGAAATTAGCGCCCGTAGCCGCTACTTTAAGCGCGCTCATGAATACCGAGTACGTTGCGCCTACGAAACGGCTGTCCGAAAGAAGGTCGGGATAGCACGCATATGCGGATACCGTAGCCGTATTCGTGGTGGTGTCTACGGGAAGAAGCGCAGCCATTGCCACGGAGGGCGTGAGCTGGTTCTTACCGCCGAACGGCATATATACCGTTCCTGCGCCGATCGTGGAGTCAAACATTTCGGTAAGCCCTTTGCGCGAACAGGAGGCAAAAGACGAAAGCGTTTTCTTTATTGCGCCGGAGTAGTCCTTTGCATTAAGCTCTTTTTTGGCTTTTACTACGCCGAAAAACGAGGGCGCGTTGTCGTTAATCTCAACCGCATGCGCCTGCGTAGCGCCGTTGGTATTGAGGAAGTCGCGGGAAAGGTCTACTACCTTTCTGCCCTCGTGGAACATACGCATACGACCGAGATCGGTAACTTTCGCAAGAGGCGTTGCCGTGAGGTTTTCCTCCACGCAAAGCGCCTGCATTTTTTCTACGTTCTTAGCGGAAATTACTACTGCCATACGCTCCTGCGATTCGGAAATCGCAAGCTCGGTAGAGTTAAGTCCTTGATATTTCTTGGGTACTGCGTCAAGGTCGATGTCAAGACCGTCGGCAAGCTCGCCTACTGCTACGGAGACACCGCCTGCGCCGAAGTCGTTACAACGCTTGATAAGACGAGTAACTTCTTTGTTTCTAAATAATCTCTGGATCTTACGCTCGGTAAGCGGATTACCTTTCTGAACCTCTGCCCCGCAGGTGTCCAGACTTTCTACCGTATGAGCTTTGGACGAACCCGTTGCGCCACCACAGCCGTCACGTCCCGTTTCTCCGCCGATAAGCAGTATTACGTCGCCGGGAGCAGGACGCTCGCGGACTACGTTCTCCGCAGGTGCTGCGCCTACTACGAAGCCGGTTTCAAGACGCTTAGCAACGTAGCCTTTATGGTAAATCTCGTGGACCTGTCCCTTAGCAATACCGATCTGGTTGCCGTAGGACGAGAAGCCTGCCGCCGCCGTCGAAGAGATGGTGCGCTGAGGAAGCTTGCCCTTGAGCGTGTTCTCCATAGGCTCGGTTATGTCCCCTGCGCCGGTTACGCGCATGGACTGGTATACGTATACTCTGCCCGAAAGCGGATCACGTATAGCGCCACCAAGACAGGTTGCCGCGCCACCGAACGGCTCGATTTCGGTGGGATGGTTATGCGTTTCGTTTTTAAACATAACCAGCCAATCCTCTTTTTTGCCGTCAACGTCCGCTTCGACTTTAATCGAACACGCGTTGATTTCCTCGCTTTCGTCAAGGTTGGGTATTCTGTTTTCTTTTTTAAGTGACCACGCGCCGATAGTTGCCATATCCATAAAAGTAGGATATTTCTTATCTTCCCTGCCTGCCGAGCGCTTAGCGTGAAGAGCGGTGTACTCTTCCATAGCGTCCTTAAGTTCGGCAATGTCGCTATTTATTTCAACGTCGGTGAGGTGCGTGGAGAAAGTAGTATGACGGCAATGGTCAGACCAATACGTGTCGATTACTTTGAGTTCGGTTTCAATGGGGTTTCTGCCCTCGCTTCTAAAATGCTTTTGCACGAACTTAATGTCCGCTATGCTCATAGCAAAGCCCATGGACTTATGATACTCTATAAGCTCTGCCTCCGTCATGTCGATAAAGCCGACTACTTCGGGAATTGGATCGGGCTTGTCGTATACCATAACGAGCGTTTCGGGCTTCTGGAGTGAGGCAAGGCGCGCTTCTACCGGATTGACGAGATATTTTCTGAGCTTATCCGCAGTAGCCTCGTCGCAAGGGCTGAATGCGTATACGTTAGCCGTGCGAATAAGAGGACGGGCTTTGCGCGTGAGAAGCTGTACGCACTGCGCAGCGCTGTCCGCGCGCTGATCGTACTGACCGGGAAGAAGCTCGGTCGCAATCACCGCACCGCTTAAGTCCACGCTTTCCTCGTAAAGAAGGTCAACGGGAGGCTCGGAGAATATGGTAGCCTTGGCTACCTCGTAGTCAGCGTCATCCATGCCCTCAACGTCGTAGCGTATGAGCATACGCATAGTATCGAACTTAACGCCCAAAGCGCTCTCTATTTCCTTTTGTTTCTTTTGTCTTACGGTATCATAACCGAACTTTTTTTCTACGTATAATCTGTTAATCATAGTGTTTCCTTAAATTGCAAGATACGTTTATTTTTCAGATAAATTTATCAATAACGACGCGTAAGCCCAATTCATGGAGCGTTAGCGAGAATTCATGACGACAAGTGTCAATTCATGCAAACGCTCAGCGTTTGCAATTCATAACTTAATTAGTTATAAATCTTTTAATATATCTTTTCTGTAATGCATTTTATCAAAACGTACTTTTGCGACGTTGGCGTATGCATGATCGCGCGCTTCGGCTAGCGTGGGCGCAAGCGCCGTTACGCCAAGCACTCTGCCACCACTAGTGACGAGTTTGCCGTTCTTAATTGCAGTACCTGCGTGATAAACGATAATATCGTCATCAAGCTCGCCGAAAGTGATTTCTTTGTTCTTTTCATAAGCTTCGGGATAGCCTCCGCTTGCAGTAATAATGCACACGGCGGTATTGCCGGTCCACTTGATTTCAAGGTCAGCAAGCGTTCCGTCTACGCACGCTTCAAAAATATCGAAAAGATCGGTCTTTAACCTGGGAAGAATAACCTGCGTTTCGGGATCACCGAAGCGCGCGTTATACTCAAGGACTTTGATATTATCGCCGTCGATCATAAGCCCTGCGTACAGGACGCCTTTGAACTCTATGCCCTCGGAATTGAGCGCGTTAAGCGTAGGCGCAAGAACCTCGTTGAATATGCGCTTTTCCATAGCTTCCGACACCTTATACGAGGGCGAGAACGTCGCCATTCCACCCGTGTTTAAGCCCTTATTGTCGTCAAGCGCGCGCTTGTGGTCCTGACTCGTCGTCATGGGAACTATGGTCTTTCCGTCGCAGAAAGCGAGCGCCGAGCATTCAAAGCCCACGAGGAAGTCCTCTATTACGAGCGTATTGCCTGCCGAGCCGAACGCCTTGTCCAACATAATCTCTTTTAAGCCCGCTTTCGCCTGCTCCTTGGTTTCGCAGATAAGAACGCCTTTGCCGAGCGCAAGCCCGTCCGCTTTGAGTACGGTGGGATACGAACACGAGTCAAGATACTTTTCCGCTTCGGCGTATTCGGTAAAGACTTCGTAGCCGGCTGTCGGTATACCGTACTTTTTCATTAAGTCCTTAGCAAACGACTTGCTTGCTTCAAGACGCGCCGCGTTAGCTCTCGGCCCGAACGCGCGGAAGCCCTCCGATTCAAGCTTGTCCACCAAACCGGCAGCAAGAGGATCGTCAGGCGCAACCACGGTCATATAAATATCGGGATGAGAGCGCACGAAAGCGACGACACCCTCAAGGTCCGTCGCTTTAATCTCCGAGTGACACTCGGCGAGTTGCGCAATACCGGCATTACCCGGCGCGCAATATATTTTTCCTACCTTTGGCGAACGGGAAAGAGCGTACACTATCGCGTGTTCTCTTCCACCCCCACCAATTACGAGAATATTATGTTTCATATTTTTCCTTTCGGTAAGTGTTTATTTAAAGTCCAAAAAAGTAAAGGTTGAGGTCCTATCGCTAACGCTCCAGGATGACAGTTGGCTAACGCTCTAGGGTACAGCTGGCTAACGCTCTAGGATGACTTCATTCTGCTGTATTCTTAAGCCTAATCAGTTACAGAAAGTAGCAGATACGGATAGATTTTTGAGGAAAATGACACGAAAATCGTATGGCGTTAGCCAACGTCCCCGAAGTCTGCCTCACGGCGACGAGGGGATTTTCGTGGCAGTTACCCAAAAAGATACCGTAGATGCGGCTTAATCGAGCGCACGCGTCAGCGAATGGGGAGCGGTGCGCAAGAATATTAATGCTTGAAGTGGCGCTCCCCCACAAAAACCATCGCTATTCCCTTTTCGTTACAAACGTTGATGGATTCTTCGTCGCGAATACTACCGCCGGGCTGAACGATTGCTTTGATGCCGGCTTTGGCTGCGGTGATTGCGCAGTCGGAGAACGGGAAGAAAGCGTCGGACGCCATTACTGCGCCACGAGGACGATTGCCTGCCTGTTTTGCGTGCGCTATTGCCTGTTCCGCCGCCCAAATACGGTTGGTCTGTCCTGCGCCGATACCGATTGCCATGTAATTTTTCGCAAGTACGATTGCGTTGGACTTGGTATGTTTAACTACTTTATAAGCAAACTCAAGCTGAGAAAGCTGAGCTCTGGTAGGTTCGGCGTCGGTTACGATCTTAGTTTCGTCTGCGTAGAGCGAAAGGTCCTTGTTCTGCGTGAGCAGTCCGCCTGCTACTTTCTTCATGTCGCGGGTTTCGGCGTTGTAAGGCTTTGCAATGTCCTTAATTTCGAGAAGGCGGAGGTTTTTCTTAGTCATAAGGACTTTCTTAGCTCCCTCACTGAAGGACGGCGCGATAATGATTTCAAGGAAAATCTTGACCATTTCGTTAGCCGTATCCTCGTCAACCTCTCTGTTGCAGGCTACGATACCGCCGAAAATGGATACGGGATCGCAGGCGTACGCCTTTTTGTATGCGTCGCAAATGTTCTTGCCAAGCGCAACTCCGCAGGGGTTTGCGTGCTTAACCGCTACGACAGCGGGCTTGTTCGGGAACTCTTTGAGAAGATCGAGAGCACCGCCACAGTCGTTAATATTATTATAAGAAAGCTCTTTGCCGTGAAGCTGAACGGCGGATGAAAGCGTACCTGCCGTATCGTTAGCGAAAAGCTCGGAGTACCATGCGCCGTTCTGATGAGGGTTCTCGCCGTAGCGCATATCCTGCTTCTTCTCAAACGCAAGCGTGAGCTGGTCGGGGAATTCGATACCGAGTTTCTTCTGCATATAGTTGGCAATCATAGTATCGTATACGCTGGTGTGACGGAATACTTTATAGGACAGTTTGAAGCGGAATTCTTCGTCTGCGCTGTCTGACTTAATTCTCTCTACTACCTCGTCATAGTCGTCAGGATCTACTACTACGAGAACGCCGGGATAGTTCTTCGCTGCGCTTCTTATCATGGTAGGTCCGCCAATATCGATATTCTCGATAGCTTCAGGGAGCGTTACGCCCGGTCTTTCGATAGTCGCTTTGAACGGATAAAGGTTTACCGCAACGACGTCGATTTTGTCGATTCCGAGCATGTCAAGCTGTTGCATATGCTCGTCAAGATCACGGCGTGCAAGAAGTCCTGCATGTACCGCCGGGTGCAAAGTCTTTACTCTGCCGTCAAGACATTCCGGAAAACCGGTAATGTCGCTGATGTTGATAGGATCGAGTCCTGCCTGAGCAAGGGCTTTTTCCGTACCGCCCGTCGAGATAATCTCGAAACCGAGTTCGGTCAATTTCTGCGCGAACTCTACTACTCCCGTTTTGTCGCTTACACTTATAAGCGCGCGTCGTTTAGTCATACGTTTATCCTCTTGAAAAAAATTATTTTACTTTTAAGTTTTAAGGCGCTGTCACAAGAAATGGTTGAATAGTGTTTATCACGGTTTAACGAGAAAAACGTAAGAAAGACAAGCAAATCGCGAGGGCGCGTACCCTCTGCGGTACGTAACCGAGTGTTTTGCGCTGTATTTTCGCAAGCGTTTTTCCGTTAAAATTCAACCAGAGGTTGAGACAGAGCCTAATCCTTAACGATAACCTTTCCGTCCACTACGGAAATTTTATCGTCACAGACGTCTTTTATCACAGAAACGAGCATGGGATGCTCGATCTGATCGAGTATTCTTGCCTGAAGCGACTGTGGCGTATCTCCTTTATGTACGCGCATTTTCTGCTGACGTATAATCGGACCGCCGTCCACTTCTTCGCTGACGAAGTGAGCGGTTGCTCCACTCTCTTCCTCGTCTGCTTCGATTACCGCGGTATGAACGTGGATGCCGTAGTAATTCTTTCCGCCGAACTTAGGCAGAAGCGCAGGATGTATGTTTATAATTCTGTTCTCGTATTCTGCGATTATCTCGCGCGGTAAGATGCCGAGATAGCCTGCAAGAACGATATAATCCACGGCGTAGGCTTTTAAGAGGCGGAGAATTTCCGCATCACGCGCGCCTACCGTCGGATAATCTTTTTTAGCGCAGACGTAATTGGGAATATTTGCTCCCTGCGCCCTTACGAGCGCGTACGCTTCGTGATTGGAGGAGATTACTACGGCTATCCTGCCGTCAATCTCGCCCGAAGCGCAAGCGTCCATTATCGCCTGCATGTTAGTTCCACCACCGCTTACCAATAAAGCAAGTTTCTTCATTCCTTTATATCCCCTCCATTAAAATTTCAACGTCTAAGCAACTTAACTCCGTCATTGTCGGTTACTTTACCGATAATATACGCCTTTTCGCCGAGCGCGATAGCTTCGGCTTTTACCGCCTCTGCAATTTCGGGACGTACTGCTAATACTAAACCTATGCCCATGTTGAAAGTATTATACAGCTTTTCGTCGGGCAGTCCGCTCTTTTCGGCAAGCAAGTTGAAGATAGGTAGGCGCGGGAAAGAATTGAGATCTACTTCCACGCCTAAGCCCTTGGGTATAATTCTGGGTATATTTTCGATAAAACCACCGCCGGTAATGTGCGCAATGCCCTCGATCTTGAACTTTTCAGTAAGAGCAAGCGCGCTATTTACGTAAAGGCGGGTGGGTGTAAGCACCGCTTCGCCTACCGTCATGCCGAGAGAAGCGTCGTACTTTTCCAGCTCCTTTCTGTCCTCGCCGAGTAGTTTTCTCACAAGTGAGAAGCCGTTGGAATGCACACCACTTGAAGCAAGACCAACGAGAACGTCGCCTGCCTTAATAGTCGATCCGTTAACGATCTTATCTCTATCCACGATACCTACCGTAAAGCCTGCAAGGTCGTATTCGTCTTCGGGGTACATTCCCGGCATTTCCGCCGTTTCACCGCCGATAAGCGCGCAACCGACTTCCTTACAAGCCTTTGCTACGCCGTTTACTACCCCTGCCATCTTTTCGGGATCGAGCTTACCGCACGCTACGTAGTCAAGGAAGAACAGCGGTTTTGCGCCCTGACATACTACGTCGTTCACGCACATTGCTACGCAGTCCGTGCCGATAGTGTCGTGCTTATCCATGACGATAGCGTATCTCAGCTTCGTTCCCACACCGTCCGTACCTGCTACGAGTACGGGGTTGTTATAGCCCTTAGGTATGTTATAAAAACCTCCGAACGAGCCGAGACCGGACGGAACGTTTTCGTCATAGGTGGCGGCTGCGCCTTTTTTAATGAGGTCAACGAGTTTATATCCTCTCGTTACGTCTACTCCTGCGGATTTATAATCTATCATAGTATTTCCTTTTTTATGCAGTCTTTTTTACGCGCCGGTAATGCGTCGCATCATCTCGTTATACGCGTCCTCTACTCCGCCCATATCACGACGGAAGCGGTCTTTGTCGAGTTTTTCTTTAGTCTTGCTGTCCCAGAAACGGCAGGTATCGGGCGAAATTTCGTCCGCAAGTACGATACGTCCATCGTAGCGACCAAACTCAAGCTTAAAGTCGATAAGGTCTACGCCGAGGGAAGCGAAATATTCTTTGAGAATTTCGTTCACCTTAAACGCCATTTTCTGAATGGTTTCGATTTCTTCTTTAGTAGCGAGTCCCATAGCGAGCGCGTACCAATCGTTAATCATAGGATCGCCGAGGTCGTCGTTTTTGTAACTGAACTCAAAGCCGGTGCTCTGTAAGGGCGTGCCTTCCGCAACGCCGTAGCGCTTGGAGAACGAGCCTGCCGCTACGTTACGCACGATTACTTCGAGAGGGACGATTTCCACGCGTTTTACAAACGTCTTTCTGTCGTCGATTTCTTTGATAAGATGAGTTTCCACACCGTGAGATTCAAGGAGCTTAAACATCATGTTGCTCATACGGTTGTTGATAACGCCCTTGCCTGCAATCTGTCCTTTTTTAAGACCGTTAAATGCGGTAGCGTCGTCTTTGTAATCCACCATTACGACTTTCGGATCGTCGGTGGCGAATACTCTTTTTGCTTTTCCTTCGTAAAGCTGTTTTCCTATTTCCATAAAAAATATCTCCCGTAGTCCTTATTTGCCGAGCTCCGCTTGAAGCGCAAGATCGTCTTCGACTACTTTTTTTCTCATGTCTTCTTTGTATTGAATTAATTTCTCTTTAAGTTCGGGGTACTTAACCGCAAGTATCTGCACGGCTAAAAGAGCGGCGTTATCCGCGCCGTTTACCGCAACCGTGGCAACGGGTACGCCCTTAGGCATCTGCACCATAGAGAGCAGGCTGTCAAGTCCACCCATAAAGCTCGTTGCAATGGGAAGCGCGATAACGGGAAGCGTGGTATAGCCTGCGATTACGCCGGCAAGGTGCGCCGCCTTTCCTGCAACGCCGATAATAACCTCAATTCCTCTTTCCTCTGCCGAAGCTACGTAATCGTGCGCTTCTTTGGGCGTACGGTGCGCCGAGATTATTCTTATCTCGCCCTCTACTCCGAACTTATCCAGAACGCCGAGAGCGGGCTTTACTATATCATAGTCCGAACGTGAACCGATAACGATTGCAACTTTGCCTGTCGAGGCCATAGTTTACCTCCGAAAAATTCCTTATTTACCTTTTGTAGTATAACATTTTGCGCCCTCTTAGTCAAATAATTTAGCAAGGCTTAGGGCAATTAGGAGCAATTGTAATTATTCGGTTTTCCGCTTGCTTTTTACGCGCTTATCGGTGTATAATAAGGGCGCGGATAGCCGAATAACCGTAATATAATAAAGAGGTTAAAAGCGTGGTTTACGATATTGCAAGCGTTTGCAAAATTGGCGGACGGAAGGTCAATCAGGATTACGTCGCATGCTCCTATGCGGACGGAAAGCTCGTTCTTGCCGTTTGCGACGGATTAGGCGCGTATGAAAATAGCGAGCTTGCCAGCCGTATATGCGCCGAGAGATTAATTAGCGAACTTAAAGCCTGCCAAAACGTAGACGCGCTTAGCTTGGCTAATATCTTCAAGGACGCGCACGACGATATCGTAAGGGCGCGCGAAAGCGGAGACTTAATAGGAGCTTCTACTACCGCCGTCTGCTTTTATTCAAACGGAAAGGTAGCTTGCTCTGCGCATTCGGGCGATTCGCGCATTTATTTGCTTAAAAACGGCAAAATCGCCCACGTTTCCAAAGACCATTCACTTGCGCAAGTCGCCGTAGATAAAGGCGAAATTACGCGCGAACAACTGCGCGACCACGGCGATCAAAACAAGCTAACAAGAGTGGTGGGCGGAAAGTTTTACGTCCTTCCCGACGTGCGTTTTTATCCCGTTTTGAACGAAGGACAGGCTGTACTTCTCTGCTCTGACGGCTGGTGGAAGTACGTCTACGAGAATGAAATGATTGAGGACGTTTTTTCTTCCGTTTCTTCGGAAGAAGCGCTATGCAAAATGGAACGAAGATTGCTGGAAAGAGCAGACGAGGAGTATGACAACTATTCAGCAGTACTTGCCGTGGTAAGATAAATCAATGATAGAAACGAAAGGACAATGCCCGTACTGCTTCGGCGCGCTGGACAAAAAAGGCGCGTGCGAGAATTGCGGAAAAAAATTGAAACCGAGTGGCGTGCCAGCCAAGCACCTGCCACCTTTTACGTTACTTAAAAACCGTTACCGCGTAGGCGTGGCAATCGGTGAGGGCGGTTTCGGTATTACTTACAGAGGATGGGACGAACTAAACGGCTACGCAGTAGCGATTAAGGAATACTTTCCGTCTGCAATGATTACGCGCGAAGGCAATCGTTTGACGTGCAAAACGGACGACGTTCGGCAAAAATTTATACTCGGCAAAAAACGCTTTGCGTCCGAAGCCAAAAATATGGCTGTGATTAAAAACGTCAAAGGCGTTACCGCCGTCCTCGACTTTTTCAGCGAAAACGATACCGTTTATATAGTAATGGAGTACCTTGACGGCGTTACGCTGGACAAATATCTGTCAGCTGTCGGTAAACTGTCGTTTGAGCGCGCTTTTTCCCTGCTCCGCCCCATTTTGGAAGCGGTACGTAGCCTGCACAAGGCAGGATTTATTCACGCGGATATTTCGCCCGATAATATTATGATTATGACTAACGGTGACAGCAAGCTTATAGACTTCGGTTCAGCTTCCCACGTCGGAGTTTTTGAAGGTCGCCGTCAAGTTACGCTTAAAAAGCATTTCGCTCCACCTGAACAATATAATTCGGGTATGGTTCTTTGTGCCGAAACGGACGTTTACGCTATTGGAGCGACGTTCTATTACGCCGTTACGCTCACTCGTCCGCCTGAGTCGGTTAAGCGTGAAGCGCGCGACGACTTGCGCCTCCCCGGCAGTATGGGCGCGAAAATAACTGCTGACGAGGAACGCGCTCTGCTTACTGCGCTCAAACTGCGCGCAGAAGAAAGGTTCGGTACGATAGACGAGCTTATCAATGCGTTCAGTACCGCGTCGGGAAATTGCTCAAAATTCAAAGAAAAGGAAATTAAACCTTCCCTGCTTAAAAAATTATTCGGTATGAAAAAATGAAAGGACTCATAGTAAAAAACGCATACTACCACGCAGAGGTCTATAACCGCCAATGCGAAAGGCTGAAAGAAGAACTTGAAAAGCTGGGCGCAGACGTTACGCTTAGGGATAACGACTTCTTCCCTCTCGTTTCCGACGAGGGCGCGGAGTGGAACGACTTAGGTTACGACTTCTGCGTCTATCTCGATAAAGACAGATACGCTTCCCGTATTTTGTCGCAAAAAACGGAACTGTTTAACCGATTTGGTTCAATAGAAACTTGCGACGATAAAATGCTGACGGTTTTGCGCTTGTCCGGCAGAGGCGTTCCCATGCCTAAGACCTTGCCCGGTCTGCTTTGTTATAGAATCGAAGCGGTAGTTCCGAGAAAGTACGCAGAGGAAGTCGGACGCAAACTCGGCTATCCCGTGATAGTAAAGACGGCGTACGGTTCACAAGGTAAAGGCGTTTATAAAGCGGATAACGAAGACGAGTTACTGCGCGTTATGAACGAAATCCGTCTGCTTCCCCACTTACTTCAAGAGTTTGTTGCGACGAGTAAAGGACGAGATCTGCGCGTTATCGTCGTAGGCGGAGAAGCTATCGGGTGTATGGAGCGCGTAGGCGACGACTTCCGCTCCAACGTTGGCGCAGGCGGTCACGGACTAAAAAGAGTGTTGGACGATAAAGCCAAAGAGATTGCCGAAAAAGCGTCTAAAATTCTTGGACTCGACTTCTGCGGAGTAGATTTACTATTCGGCGAGGACGGCTACAAGGTCTGCGAAGTAAACTCCAACGCCTTTTTCGAGGAGTTTGAAGCCGTCACGGGCATTAACGTCGCAGGCGCTTACGCAAAGTATATAATAGAAAAAATGACTACCTAAGGGTAGCGGACTCTTGGGGAATTTTGAATAAGTTGGTATAAAACCAACCCACTCAGCTCACGGTGCGTGTTCTCGTTAGAAGTAATTTAATTCTTGAATATTTTACTTTTTCTGCAAATTTCATTTTACACCTCATTCAGAATCCGAGCCATCGGTAAGTTGCAAAGTTTCTTCTGCCAAAACTTTCATTTGACGGATTGCTGCATTATTAAGTTTTATAAGACGTTCTTGTTGACTTAATCCTTGCTCGATAAGATAAGCGTTTAAGTTTTCAAGGTTAGAAAGACAGACGAGTTGCGATACTTCGGCATAATCACGGATATTGCCTTTCTTGTCGGGGTTTTTATCTCGCCACTGTTTTGCCGTCATACCGAAAAGCGCAACGTTCAAAACGTCTGCTTCGCTTGCATAAACAAAAGATGCTTGTTCTTTGGATATTTCAAGGGGAATGATTATGTTATCTTTAATAGCATCGGTGTGAATACGATAATTTATCTTTGCAAGTTCGCGTTTCACCGTCCAACCGAGTAATTTTTGTTCTTCTACTTTAAGACGTTGGAATTCCTTTATAATATACAAGTTAATTTC
>JAFTMM010000131.1 GCA_017452405.1 Clostridia bacterium
AGGATAGTCACCTACCCTGCTTTTCTTCGTTATATATAAAGATGTCATTTGCGATTTTTACTCTTTACGGATATTATTATGCGAAGAGTAATAAGGAGCAGCAAAACTCAGGCGTAAGTCAATACAACGAGGAGTGGAGGAGCCCATATAGGTGCGCTACTTAAAGACGTTTTCGCATTGAGAGAAATAATATGCACTATTAAATAATGAACGCACATAGCCAAAGCGGTAAGAATAATTATTACTTCTAATGCTTTTAGCTTTTTTGTCCTTTTCATATTCATATTACCTCCACCTTTAATATCTTTATATTATTTATTTACAAATGAATCACATCTAAGAAAGCGTTCTTCTCGATACATTAAGCCTATATGCAAGCTCTTCCTGACTTATATTCCGAGATTTTCTAAGCTCGTAAATTTTATTTCCAATTTTCATATAATAATTCTATCATACTTCACGTTATTTGTAAATAGATAAAAGACTTTTTATATTAATTTCTCATATTGAAAAATAAACCCCATATATATATTATATGAAAATACGATACGCAGTCGATGCGGAGTTTGAGAGCGTGTATCTCGTCAACGGCGCATTCAATGAAAAGATTAAGAATATAGAATATCCAGCTATGAGTCCGCTTTATATTACGGCGCTCCCTTTAAACGCGCTACTTCTCCCCTACACCGTGCGATTAATAGGCGGTAAGGCGGTTGCCAACGCAGATTTAGCGCAAATATACGAGGTTGCGGACTCACGTTATATCGTTCGGCTCAAAGAACGACATAACTACGTTTACTCCCCTGCGCGCGTGCAAACCATACAGCCCGAAAAAGGCGTAGTGCCTGCATTTTATCGCGCGGTAAAGTCAGGGGACTTTCCCAAAGCGCGCCTGATGATGACGAAAGACCTTTCCTCGTCCATTGACGACGAGTCACTTGCCGACTTTTTCGCGCCGTATATTGACGTGGTGGAAAACCGCTTCGCCGACCTTTCGGGCGGTTTCTTTCTCATAAATAAAAATACGCTGAAAGGCGAACCTTTAAGCGTAGAAATCGTTGGTGAAAGGATTAATAATATAGAAGTGATTTAATTTCTTGCGCGCACGTGAGCGCTTTCACTATGAATTGCACCTGCGGTGCATGAGCGCTTGCGCTATGAATTGCGCTCTGGCGAGCACATGAATTGAACGCCGAAGAGCGCTGAAGAATTGATTTGCTGACCGCAAATCAAAAACTCATAAGCTACGCTTGCATTTCGGATAAAATTAATCAATTCGATAAAATTAATCAATAATGACGCGTAAGCTCAATTCATGGAGCGTATGCGAGAATTCATGACAGCGAAGGGTCAATTCATGCAAACGCAAAATGCGTTTGCAATTCATTACAAGCTACGCTTGTATCTTACACCGGCGCAACGACGGTGAAAGTAGTCAAACCATTTTCACTTACGCAGGAAATTTTGCCTCCGAGCAGTTCAACGATTGCCTTTGCCATTGCCAGGCCAAGACCAAAGCTATCGTTTCTCGTTCCGACTTTATGGAAGCGCTCGAAAATAAGTTTTAGTTCTTCGGGAGGAATGACTGCGCCCGTATTAGCGACGGTAAAAGTCACTTCCTTTCTTCTTTTGCTCATTTTCTCGGTGATGCTTACTTCAATCTTGCCGTTATCGTCAACGTACTTAACGGCGTTATCGAGAAGTATGCCGGCAAGCTTAGTCCAACAGCTCTCGTCCGAAGTTATAATTAAGTTTTCCGAACTGCTGAATTGTAAGGTTACGCCCTTCTCAAAACAAGTCGCCTCGAAGGACAAGCAACTGCCCTCAATCAGATCGCCGAGATTAAATTCGGTGAGCGTGAGTTCGTGCTCTTTGGACTCAAAGCTCGTGAGTTCCAAAAACTCGGTGATCATTGATTGCATACGCTTGGTCTGAGTGCCGATATTATCCAGCCACTTGGCGTTATTATCCACCGTCTGCGCACCGTCCGAGCGAATGACGTCGAGATTGGCGTTAATAATAGTAACGGGAGTTTTGAGCTCGTGACCTGCGTTAGCTATAAGCTCCTTTTGTCTGACGATTGATTCGTGTACGGGCGCAAGGAAAAGTCCCGACGTCATATAGGTAAAGGTCGCTAGAATAAACGCAAAGCCGAGTAGTGAGAAGGCGACCACTACGGATTGCATTATCATTCCGCTACGCAGATTGGTATAATCGTATATCGCGTATATTGTTCCCGTTCTTCCGAACAGCTCCGCGTTTCTGCTCCCGATACGGTAATAACGATTTTGCAGTTTCAATTCAGACACACCGTCTTTCGCCATTCCTACGAGAATATCAAACTCGTCGTCACTAAGGTACTCGTATTTCAGCATAACCCTGTCGTTTCCCGACTCGGATATAATAACGGAACATTCGGTCAAACCCTGCTCCGTTACCGTTTCGGAATTAAAATAATCAACGGGCAGAGAAAGCGCCTTGTCTATCGAACCGACTATAGTCATTTCTACCGCCACGAAATTGGCAACGGATATTACTATAAAACAAATTAATAAAAGCGCAGAACAAATGCCGGTCACGAGTAACGTGAACCGCAGTTTGAGTTTTGAGAACATCTTATCCGAAAACGATTTATGTTTTTTTATTTTATCATTCGTCATTCAGTCTGTATCCCACTCCACGCATAGGTATAATTGTGAACGGAGCGCCGAGGAACTTAAGTTTTTTACGCAGGAAAGACACGAATACTTCGAGATTGTTGGACTCGAATTCGCTGTCAAACCCCCACACCTTGCTTATAAGCTGTTCCCTTTGCGCTACGAAAGAGGGCTGTTCGAGGAAAAATTTCATAATCTCCGCTTCTTTTTTTGAGAGCTTGACCGACTTTTCGCCGTATGTCATACTGAAATTAAGAAGATTGAGCGTTACGCCCTTGTGCGACAGACCGTCGTCGGGAATTACGTCACCTTTGCGACGCGCCAGCGCGCGGATACGCGCAAGAAGTTCGGGAGTTGAAAACGGCTTGGTGAGATAGTCGTCTGCACCGCAGTCCAGACCGGCAACCTTGTCCGAGTCCTCGCCGAGCGCCGTAAGCATTATTATAGGAGTGTTGATTTTCTTGCGTCTGAGCTCACGAACAGCTTCCATTCCGCTCATCTTAGGCATCATTACGTCCATAACGATAACGTCGTACACGCCTGTTTCGGCAAACGCCACGCCTTCTTCACCGTCATACGCAACGTCAACCGTATATTTCTCGCGCTTCATAACGGCGACGAGCGCCTCGGTAAGGCTGACCGAATCTTCGACAATCAGAACTCGCATAATTACCTCCGTAAATATTATAACACCGATTAAGAAATTTGTAAATATTATATATAGATAAAATTAAATAAGCGTTAAAAAAGAAGCTCCGCTTAAGGCAACGCCACCAATCGGAACTTCATGAGGATGGATGATACGGCTATATAAGTGATAAGAACGCTTCCGTCTTACGTGAGTAATTATAACCGTATTATCTTAATTTAATATTAAAATTTTTTTAAATTTGAAAATTTTTTAAATTCAAGAGGACAACTTAGAAAAATAGAAATGAATTGCAGTTCTTCGAATTACATGAATTGACGCTTGCGCTGTCATGAATTCTCGCTTCGCTCACCACTCGCTCCATGAATTGACGCTTCGCGTCA
>JAFTMM010000132.1 GCA_017452405.1 Clostridia bacterium
CTGGGTAGCTGTCGTTAAACCGGGCAGAGTTATGTTCGAAATCGCAGGCGTAAGCGAAGAAGTAGCAAGAGAAGCGCTCCGCCTTGCATCGCACAAGCTCCCCGTAAAGTGCAAGTTCATTCGCAAGGGCGAACAGCTTACCGGAGTTAAGGAAGAGGAGGTTAAAGCATAATGAAAGCAAAGCAAGTACACGATATGACGGATAACGAGCTTGAAGCAAAGCTCGTAGAGTTGAAGTCTGAGTTGTTTAACCTGCGTTTCAGCCATGCTACTCACCAGTTGACTAACCCCATGCAGCTCAAGAGCACTAAGCGTGATATCGCAAGAATCAAGACCGTGCTCAGCGCGCGCAAAGCTAAGCAGGCGTAAGGAGAGATAAGCAATGGAACCTATCGTAAGAAACGAACGCAAAGTAAGAGAGGGTATCGTAGTAAGCGACAAGATGGAAAAGACCATCGTCGTAGCAGTACACGACAAAATCAAGCACCCTATATATAAAAAGACGATGAACAAGACCAAGAAGTATAAGGCTCACGATGAGAAGAATGAAGCCGGTATCGGTGACAGAGTAGAAATCGAAGAAACCAGACCTCTTTCTAAGGATAAGTACTTCCGTCTCGTTCGCATCGTGGAGAAAGCGAAGTAAGGAGTTTAGACCATGATTCAACCGCAGACATATTTGAAAGTAGCCGACAACAGTGGCGCAAAAGAAATAATGTGCATTCGCGTACTCGGTGGCTCCTTCAGACGCAGTGGCAACATCGGTGACGTTATCGTAGCTTCGGTTAAGTCCGCTACCCCCGGTGGTGCAGTTAAGAAGGGCGACGTCGTTAAGGCAGTTATCGTTCGCAGTCACAAGGGTATCACCCGCGCGGACGGAAGACATATCAAGTTTGACGACAACGCGGCAGTTATTATTGACAACCAGAAACAGCCCAGAGGTACTCGTATCTTTGGACCAATCGCCAGAGAACTTCGTGAGAAAGATTATATGAAGATAATCTCCCTCGCACCCGAAGTATATTAATTAAGGAGGACGTATGAATAAATTAAACGTAAAGAAAGGTGACTACGTCCTCGTGCTTACGGGCAAGGACAAAGGCAAAAAAGGCGCGGTACTCAGCGCTTCTCCCAAGACTGAGACGGTTAAGGTAGAAGGCGTGAACGTTATTACCAAGCACGTTAAACCCCGTGGCGCTCAAGCTCCCGGTGGAATACAGAAAGAGCCCGGCAACATCCACGTTTCCAACGTACAGATCGTTTGCCCCGACTGCGGAAAAGGCACGAGAGTTGGCCACGCAGTAGTTGACGGCAAGAAGGCTCGTATTTGCAAGCATTGCGGAGCATCTCTTGACAAAGAGGGCAAGGCAGTAGCAAAGAAAGAAAAAGCAAGAAAGGCTAAGAAGGGAACCGAGGCAAGCGCAGAGGAAACTCCCAAGAAGAAGCCCGCAAGAAGAACCGCTAAGAAGACCGAAGAGTCCAGCGCGGAATAATATCAAAAACAAGGTAGTAATTACCGGAGGAACCCACAGTGGCAGAAACGAAAAAGAAGCAGGCAGCAACGGCAGAGGTAGCCGCTGAACCTGCAGTAAAAAAGGAAGCCGCTCCCAAGAAATATTCTGTAGGCGGCAGATACAGATTGTATGCCCGTTACTTGGAGGAGATCGTTCCCGCTCTCCAGTCCGAACGCGGATACAAGAACGTAATGCAAGTACCCAAGATCGACAAGATCGTTGTAAATATGCGTCTCGGCGACGTTAAGGACAACGCTAAGAGCGTTCAGACGGCTATAAACGAGCTCGGCCAGATTACCGGTCAGAAGCCCATCGTCTGCAAGGCTAAGAAGTCGGTCGCTAACTTCAAAGTCAGAGAGGGTATGACGATAGGAGCAAAGGTTACGCTTCGCGGTCTCAGCGCGTACGAGTTCTTTGATAAACTCGTATCCATCGCTCTTCCCAGAGTGCGCGACTTCCGTGGCGTATCCGGTAAATCTTTCGACGGCAGAGGAAACTATGCTCTCGGCGTTAAGGAACAGATAATTTTCCCCGAAATCTCTTACGAACTCGTGGAAAAGTTGCGTGGTTTCGACGTAGCGGTTATTACCACCGCAAAGACGGACGACGAGGCTAAGGCGCTTCTTGCGAAGCTGGGAATGCCCTTTAAGAACTAGGAGAACGGAAAATGGCTAAGAAAGCAATGAAGAACAAGCAGCAGAAACCTGCTAAGTTTTCAACGAGAGCTTATACGAGATGCACGATCTGCGGTCGTCCTCACGCGGTACTCCGCAAGTACGGCATCTGCAGAATCTGCTTCAGAGAAATGGCGTCGAGAGGCGAAATCCCCGGCGTTAAGAAATCCAGCTGGTAAGGAGGCGCGAATTTATGATTACAACAGATCCTATTGCTGATCTTCTCACGAGAATCAGAAACGCGCTTACCGCGCGTCACGAATCGGTTATCGTACCCTTGTCCAAGACGAAGAAGGCTATCGCCGATATTCTTCTTGAAGAAGGCTACGTTTCCGCAGTCGAAGTCGTTTCCGCTCAGGATAAAGACTCTAATAAAGTACACGACGTAATTAAGATTACGCTCAAATACGGACCGGCAAAGCAGAAGGTTATCACCAACCTCAAGAGAATTTCCAAACCCGGTCTCCGCGTTTACGCAGGTCTTGAGGATCTTCCCAAGGTTCTCGACGGTCTCGGAATCGCAATCATCTCGACTTCTAAGGGCATCATGACCGATAAGAATGCGAGAGCGAACAAAGTCGGCGGCGAAGTGCTCGCATACGTTTGGTAAGGAGGGCGCTATGTCACGTATAGGTAGATTACCCATCGACGTTCCCGAAAAGGTAACGGTAGCGGTAAACGGAAACGTTGTTACCGTTAAAGGCCCCCTCGGCGAACTCAGTCAGAAAATCGCAAGCAGACATATTACCGTTAAGGTAGAAGGCAGTCAGGTGCTCGTTGAGCGCGCTAACGATACCGGTGAAGCAAAGTCGGCTCACGGTCTTTACCGTCAGCTCGTTGCTAACATGGTTAAAGGCGTCGTTGCTCCGTTCACCAAGACTCTCATTATCTCGGGTGTAGGTTACAAGGCAACCGTTCAGGGAAGCAAGCTTGTGCTTAACCTTGGATATTCTCACAACGTAGAATTCGACCTTCCCGCAGGCGTTAAAGCTGAAGCTAAGGAAGGCGACGATAAGGATAAGAAAACCCTTCAGGTTGTCGTTTCCGGCATCTCCAAGGAAGCGGTTGGACAGTTCGCAGCAAAGATTAAAGCTGCTCGTCCCGTTGAACCTTATCATGGATACGGTGTACATTACAGCGACGAAGTCGTAATCCGCAAGGAGGGCAAGACTTCGGGTAAGAAGTAATAAAGAGTTATGATAAACAAAGCAAACAAAAATGAAATCAGACAGAAGCGTCACAGAAGAGTACGCGAATACGTTAACGGCACGGCTTCCCGCCCTCGTCTTTCGGTATATCGCAGTACCACTCACATCTACGCTCAGCTCATCGACGATGAAAAGCAAGTAACTCTTTGCTCCTCTTCCACGGTTGCAAAGGATCTCGACGTCAAAGGAATGACCAAGGTTGAAGCTGCCGAAGCAGTAGGCAAGAACGTAGCTGAAAAGGCTAAGGCTCTCGGTATCGAGAAGGCAGTATTCGACAGAGGCGGATACCTTTACATCGGTAGAGTAAAGGCACTCGCAGAAGGCGCTCGCAGCGGCGGATTGACGATTTAGGAGTAGGCTATGGCAAGAAGAGACAGAGAAGAAGTTAAGCAGGACGACGGCATCAACAGCAAGCTCGTCGCTGTCAACAGAATAACCAAGGTCGTTAAGGGCGGACGCATTATGCGTTTTGCAGCTCTCGTAGTAGTAGGCGACGGAAAGGGCAGAGTTGGTATCGGTACCGGCAAGGCTAAGGAAGTTCCCGAAGCTATCAAGAAGGCAGAGATTCAGGCTCGTCGTAGCATGATCACTCTTCCTCTCAGCGAAACGACTATTCCTCATACGGTTAAGGGTAAGTTCGGTAAGAGCGTCGTTCTTATGAAGCCGGCTCCCGAAGGTAACGGTATTATAGCCGGTGGTAGCGTTCGTGCTATCGTAGAACTTGCAGGTATTAAGAACATCACCACCAAGTCCTACGGCTCCCGTAACCCCATCAACACCGTACGCGCGGCTCTCGCGGGACTCAGCGAACTTCGCTCTCCCGAGCAGATCGCGGCTCTCCGCGGAAAGACCGTGGAAGAAATCCAGGCGTGAGGTGAAAAATGGCAGATAAAATGATTAAGATTACCCTCGTCAAGAGCACGAGCGGCAGACTCGCGAAGCAACAGAAAACCGTTGAAGCGCTCGGTCTTCGTAAGATCGGACAGTCCGTTATTAAGAAGGATAACGAATGCACTCGCGGTATGGTCTTCGTGGTTAAGCACCTTGTCGAAGTCACCGAAGCTTAAAGAGAGGTAAATTGAAATGATTATAAACGAATTAAAACCGGCTATGGGCGCTAAGAAAGCTCCCAAGCGTCTCGGCAGAGGTATCGGTTCCGGTACCGGTAAGACCGCAGGTAAGGGTCATAAAGGTCAGTGGGCAAGAAGCGGTGGCGGTGTTCGTCCCGGCTTCGAAGGTCAGATTTTCGGACTTACCCGTAGACTTCCCAAAGCGGGCTTTGATAACAATTGGAGAAAGGTATACTCCACCGTTAACGTAAGCGCTCTCGAAGCATTCGAGGACGGCGCAACCGTTACCGCTGAAGTTCTTCTCGAAAAGGGTATCCTTTCCAAGATCGAACCTTACGGACTTAAGGTTCTCGGCGTCGGCGAACTTACTAAGAAGCTCAACGTCGTTGCTAAGAAGTTCACCAAGAGCGCAGAAGAAAAAATTAAGGCTGTCGGTGGCACCGCAGAGGTAAAATAATAATGTTCCAGACTTTGATTAACGCGTTTAAGAATAAGGAAGTCCGCTCTAAGATCCTTCTTACGCTTCTCATTCTCTTCATTTACAGAGTGGGTTGCTGGATCCCTACGCCCGGACTTAACACTGATGCATTGGCAGGTGCATTCACGGGTACGGAAAACACTTTCCTTACCCTCCTCAACGGCATCACCGGTGATGCGCTCCAGAACGGCGCGCTCCCGGCACTCGGTATCTCGCCTTATATCAACGCGTCCATTATATCGCAGTTACTCACTATTGCGATTCCGGCATTAGAGCGTTGGAGTAAGCAGGGCGACGAAGGTAAGCGTAAGATGGCTATGTTCACCCGCGTTCTTACCGTAATCCCCGCAGTAGTTCAGGCTGTTGGTATCGTTTACTCTTTCGGAATGGCTGGTTACCTTTCCGCAGGCGAATTTAACAACGAGTCCCTCAACATATTTGCATTCGATATGAGCCCCGTACTTCTCGGCTTCATTATCGGAGTAATCCTTGTGTGTGGCGCGGTATTCACGATGTGGCTTGGCGAAAAGCTTACCGATCTCGGAATTGGCAACGGTATCTCGCTCCTCATCTTCATTGGTATCCTTTCGACCGCAGGTATTGCAATCGTTGAGAACATAACCTCTTGGACCAACAATGAAAACGCTCCTTGGTATCTTCTCATCTTCCTCGCACTCGTAATATCGATCTTCTTCCTTATTACGTTGATCGACGGAGCAGAGCGTAAGATTCCCGTGCAGTACGCTAAGCAGGTTAAGGGCAGAAAGATGTACGGCGGACAGAGCACGCATATTCCCATCAAGGTTAATGCGTCCGGCGTTCTTCCTATCATTTTCGCTACCGCAATCATTACTTTCCCTCAGCTTATCATGCAGATGTTCAACGCTACGGATAACTGGTGGATCATGCTCTTCGGTACCGGTCAGCCCCTCTACTTCGTACTCTCCGGTCTGCTTATATTGTTCTTCAGCTACTTCTACGCTATGATTCAGTTCCAGCCCGACGAAGTTGCAAGAAACCTTCAGCAGTACGGCGGATTCATTCCCGGTATCAGACCGGGCAAGGCTACCGCAGAATACCTCAAGAGAGTAAGCAGAAGACTCACGCTTTTCGGCGCGATCTACCTTGCGTTCGTATTCATCGTTCCCTCGGTATTGTTCTCCATTCTTCAGACGACTCTCGGCTTCGCGTCCTCGCTGACTAACGCATTCTCGTCCACTGGTATGCTCATCGTAGTGTCCGTTGCGCTTGAATTCCAGAAGCAGCTTGAAAGCCAGCTGATGATGAGGCAGTATAAGGGCTTCTTAAAGAACTAAGGTAAGGCATATAGCACCCTCTGACGAACTACGTTCTCGGTCGTGTACGTTTTGGTACACGTCGCTCGACAGTTGTTCGTCATAGTGGCACTCTCTGCCTTCCCTTCGACATACAAAGTCAATTCATTTATCTTCACGACTTACGTTGTGCAAGGAGAAAACAATGAATATTATACTTCTTGGCGCGCCGGGTGCGGGAAAAGGCACTCAGGCAACGCGTATTCAGGAAAATTACAAAGTAAAGCATATCTCGACCGGAGACATCTTCCGTTATAATATCAAACAGCAGACGGAAATCGGCGTGCTTGCTCAGTCCTATATTCAGAAAGGACAGCTCGTTCCCGACGAAGTTACCTGCAAGATCGTTGAGATTGCGCTTAACGAGATTAATAACGAGAACTTCATGCTTGACGGTTTCCCCAGAAACATCAATCAGGCGCAGGTTCTTGACAAGCTCGTTAAAATAGACAAAGTTATCGATATCTCCGTAGACCTCGGCGCACTTACCGAGAGAATCTGCGGAAGAAGAAGTTGTACCGCTTGCGGAAACCTCACTCACGTTTCCCGTCTTGGCGGTAAAAACACTTGCGAGAAATGCGGTGGTGAGCTTATCCAGCGTTCGGACGACAAGGAAGAAACCGTTAAGTCCAGACTTGCTGTATATAGCGAACAGACCGCGCCCCTCATTGAGTACTACAAAGCTCAGGGCAAACTCGTTTCCGTTAACGGAATGGGAACGCCTGACGAAGTATTCGAAGAGGTTAAGAAGGTTCTCGGATGATTCCTGTTAGGAACAAGAGCGAAATTGAAAAGATGCGCAGGGCGGGCAAGGCGCTCGTCGAGGTATTCAAAGTCGTTGAGCCTCTCATCCGCCCCGGCATCAGTACGCTTGAGATTAACGCGGAAATCGAAAAAAAGATACTTTCGCTCGGAGCAACCGCTCCCTGCAAGGGCTATCACGGTTATCCCGCTGCGGCGTGCATATCCATTGACGACGTAGTCGTACACGGTATTCCTTCACTCAGAACTTTAGTCGAAGGCGAAATTGTGAGTGTGGATATCGTTCTTAAACTTGACGGCTATCATGCCGACGCGACCAGAACGTACCCTGTCGGAAAAATCAGTCCGGCGAAACAGCGTCTTATCGACGTAACGCGCAGATGTTTCTATAACGGCGTGGAGAAGATAAGAGCAGGCGCGCGACTGGGCGACTTGCAACACGCTATTCAGATGACTGCGGAACTTGCAGGCTACGGCGTAGTCAGAGCAATGACCGGTCACGGAATAGGTCGTGAAATGCACGAAGAACCGACTATCGAAAACTACGGTAGACCGGGCACGGGTCCTATCCTTCGGGAAGGTATGTGTCTCGCCGTCGAGCCGATGATTGCGATGGGTGGTTGGGAAGTATCTATTGACAAACGTGACGGCTGGACTTGCCGTACGTTGGACGGACTTCCCGCAGCGCACTACGAAAACACGGTACTCGTTACCGCAAAGGGCGCGGAAATTCTTACGGAGTAAGTAATATGCATTCGGGCAGCGCAGTAATAAGCAAAGCCGGAAGCGATAAAGGCAAGACGTACGTCGTAGTCGGTTTCGACGACAAAGGATACGCGCTCGTATCCGACGGAAAACGTCACGGCCTTTCCGCTCCGAAAAAAAAGAATGTAAGACATTTGTCGGATACGGGCATAAGCGTGGAAATCCCTAAGACGGACGCTTTGCTTGTGACGACTATCAGAAGGCTACCGCCTTCACAAAAGTAACAGGGAGGTTATATGTCAAAAGCCGATGCTATCGAAGCCGAAGGCGTCGTAATCGAATGCCTTAGAGGCGCTATGTTCAAGGTAAAGCTCAACAACGGTTTTATCGTGACTGCAACCATTTCGGGAAAAATAAGACAGCATTACATTAAAATACTCGAGGGCGACTCGGTAAAAGTCGAGATGTCCCCGTATGACATAACCCGCGGTCGTATTACGTACCGCAACAAAACCTGAGAAAAAATTCAAAACACCGTAATTTAAGGAGATATTTTTATGAAAGTTCGTACTTCCGTTAAGCCTATGTGCGACAAATGCAAGGTAATCAAAAGACATGGCAAGGTAATGGTAATTTGCTCCAAGTACCCTAACCACAAGCAGAGACAGGGCTAAGTCTAAAAACAATCCGTCCGGTAGAACAGCCGACATTCCACGGCTATATCTATGGGACGCGCGATAGATATATTAATTTTTTATCTAATTTCAGGAGATTAAAATGGCAAGAATTGCAGGTATCGATTTGCCCAAAGAGAAGCGCGTAGAGATCGGTCTTACCTATATCTACGGCATCGGCAGACCCACGGCAGATAAGATTTTGGCAGAAACCAAAGTTAGCCCCGACACGCGCGTTAAAGACCTCACCGAAGACGAGGTTCAGCGCCTCAGGGAATACATTGATAAGAACGTAGTTACCGAGGGTGATCTTCACAGAGACGTATCCCTCAGCATCAAGCGTCTTATGGAAATCGGTTGCTATCGCGGAGTAAGACACAGAAAAGGTCTTCCCGTTCGCGGTCAGTCCACCAAGCAGAACGCTCGTACCCGTAAGGGACCCAAGCGCACTGTAAGCAGAAAGAAGAAGTAAGGCGTAAGGAGTAACAGAAATGGCAGTTAAGAAAACAACGGCAAAGAAAAGAATCACCAAAGGCGTAGATAAAGGTCAGGTGCACATTCAGGCTTCTTTCAATAACACCATCATTACGATTACCGACGAAAGAGGCAACGCTATTACCGCGTCCAGCGCAGGTGCGACCGGTCTTCGCGGTAGCAGAAAGAGCACTCCTTTCGCAGCTCAGATCGCTTGTGAAAAAGCAGCTAAGGAAGCTTACGACGCAGGCATGAGAAGCGCAGAGGTTTTCGTTAAAGGACCCGGCGCAGGCAGAGAGTCCGCAGTTCGCGCAGTTGAAGCGAGCGGAATTAAGGTTACGGCAATTACCGACGTATCGCCCATACCTCACAACGGTTGCAGACCGCCCAAGCGCAGAAGAGTTTAAGGAGGACTTATGGCAAGAACAGTATCACCCAGCTGCAAAATGTGCAGAAGAGAAGGTCAGAAATTATATCTTAAAGGCGATCGTTGCACCGCAGAAGGCAAGAAGTGCGCGTTTGATAGACGTCCCACTCCTCCCGGACAGCACGGTCTCGCTCGTCATAAGAATTCCGAATACGGAATCCAGCTTCGTGAAAAGCAGAAGGTACGTCGTATCTACGGCGTTCTTGAAGGACAGTTCCACGGATACTACGAGCGTGCAGAGCGCATGAAGGGTGTCGTAGGCGAGAATATGCTTGCGCTCCTCGAAAAGCGTCTTGACAACGTCGTATACCGTATGGGAATCGGCGCGTCCAGAGCTCAGTCCCGTCAGATCGTTAACCACGGTCACATCACCGTTAACGGTAAGGTAGTAGACATTGCTTCCTATCAGGTTAAGGTAAACGACGAGATAGCTATTAAGGAAAGCAAGAGAAGCAAGGCTTGCTTCACCGCTCTCAAAGACGCGAAGATCACGATGCCTAAGTGGGTATCCTTCGATACCACTACTCTCGTAGGTAAAATCCTTGACAATCCTAAGAGAGAGGATATCGACGCTAACATCACCGAATCGCTCATCATCGAGAAATACTCCAAGTAATAGCGTCGCGTATACGTAGCGCGTAAGTCAACCTTCAAAACAGGAAAACGTATTACGTTTTCGGACCGTTTCCGGCGTTTTATGTTAGCAACCGCGAAACGGAAAGGAGAATTAAATATTATGATGGAAATCGAAAAGCCCAGAATCGCCATCGAAGAAAGCGCGGATCTCCGCGAGGGTAAGTTCGTAGTAGAGCCTCTTGAAAGAGGTTACGGCATCACTCTCGGCAACTGCCTCAGAAGAGTCCTTCTTTCGGCTCTTCCCGGAACGGCGGTAGTCGGTATTCAGATAAAGGGCGTAAGCCACGAGTTCAGCGTAGTAAAGGGCGTTAAGGAAGACGTTGCAGAGATAATTCTCAATATTAAAGGTCTGAACCTTAAAGCTAAGTACGACGATCCTTCGATTACCAAAACCCTTCGTCTTGTAAAGAGCGAAGCAGGCGTGGTAACCGCAGCGGACATCGTTACCGATCCCGAAATCGAAATTCTCAACCCCGAACTTTATATCTGTACTCTTGACGACGGCGCAGACCTCGATATGGAACTCACCGTTGCAAAGGGACGCGGATACGTAGTAGCAGGTCACCTCAAAGACCTCAACAAACCTATCGGATATATTCCCATTGACGCAATCTTCACTCCCGTTAAGGCTGCAAGTTACGCGGTAGAGAACGCGCGCGTGGGACAGAGTCTCGATTACGACAAGCTTACGATTAACGTTAAAACGGACGGAAGTCTGACTGCGAAAGACGTGCTTTCGCTCGCTGCTCGCACGATAGACGACCACATCAGACTCTTCGCAAATCTGTCGGATATGTTCGCGGATATGGATATTCTCGTATCCCGTCCCGAAGACAGACAGCAGAGGGTTCTCGAAATGAGCATCGAAGAAATGGATCTCTCGGTAAGAAGCTACAACTGCTTGAAGCGCGCGGGAATCCACACCGTAGAGGATCTTACGAAGCGCAGCGAGGACGATATGCTCAAGGTTCGTAATCTCGGAAGAAAGAGTCTTGACGAGGTTATTGCAAAACTGAGAAGCTACGGACTCGATCTCAGATCCAACGAGGACTGAGCGTAAGGAAAGGCTAAAAGCCTCGCCCTTAAGCTCGGATCGTTACTTATTAAAATTATAAGGAAATACGATAAATATGGAAAACAGAAAATTAGGCAAAGCTACCGATATAAGAATGGCGCTTCTCCGCGGTCAGGTGACCGACCTTCTTTGGTATGGCAGAATCGAGACCACTTACGACAGAGCAAAAGAAGTTCAGAAGATGGCGGAAAAGCTTTTAACCAAGGCTATTAACAGCTACAAGGACACCGTTAAGAAGGTGGAAACCCGTCAGCGCAAGAAGAAAGACAAGAAGGGTAACGAAACGATCGAGGAATACAAGATCGAGCTCGTTAACGACGGTCCTACCAAGCTTGCAGCTCGTCGCGCAATCATGGCAGTAGTGTACGACGTACAGGAAACTAAGGCTTTCGCTGAGTCTAAGTCCGCTTACAGAGTACGCGTAGGCAAGATTAAGCACCCTCTTATCGAAAAAATCTTCAACGAGTACGCTCCCAAGTACGAAGCGCGCGCAGAAGAAAAGGGAACGAAGGGCGGATATACCAGAGTTATCAAGAACGGCTTCCGTCGTGGCGATGCTGCTGAAATGGCAATCATCGAACTCGTTTGATTTATTTAATCAAATTCTAATCTAATAAAAAGGGACTTCTTTTTGACAAGTAGTCCTTTTTTAGTATATACTATACTCGTAAGCTGGTAAGAGTTTTTTATCGGCGTGGATTTATCGTAACCGTCGTTTTTCGACATATAGTTTTTTCAAAAGTATGAATAAAACGATCTCCGCGCGTCCATGATTACTAGGTAAAAAATTCGAAATGAGGAGAAAAAAATGATTTGCAAAAATTGCAACAGTGAAGTCGGATCGGCTAATTATTGCCCTAATTGCGGAGCTCGCATAGGGGGCCGTTTCTGTACGTCCTGCGGAAGCGCTATTCCTGCCGGCGCGCACAACTGTCCTAATTGCGGAAAGGCAGTTCGCAAGGCGCCCGAAACTTCGCAAGAACAAAATAAAGGTAAGCGCAAAAAAGAGTTCGGTGACAGACGTACGGGCTTTCAGTCCTTTATCTGTCTTATTTGCGGAGTAGTAGGTCTTGTTGCGCTCGGTATTGCCATTTATAATTTTCTTATGGGCAACCTTTTCGTTGCTCAAGTTCAAAGCGGAGGAACGCAGGTTATAAACCCGTTCGGTGATCCCATAACGGGCGAGGGTATGTTCGTCGAAAGCTTCGCGCTTGTTTCTTCCATAGATAAGATAATAGCGTGGGGGCAAAATATAGTAACCACGATCACCAATCTATTCGCCGGGGATACGATGGCGGGGTTAAGTCAACTTCTTCTGGTATACGTTCCGTATCTGCTCATCATACTCACTTTGGCGTTTGCTATTCTTGCAACGGCTATCGGTACAGTAATTGCAGTTTTCCGCTTCCTTGGTGGCATGTTCTCCAAAAAGATGTTCAATCTTTCTCGCACGCTCGGCTGGACGTTCGGTTCTAACCTCAGTATCTATCTTGCTTGCATATTTGCAGGAACGGTAGAGTGGGTATCTCCTTCGTCGGGAATATTCATGAACGTAATGCTCTCAGGGCTGGCGCTTGGCGTGTCCGTGCTTGGAAACGTAATGTTTGCAGGCAAACGCTTCTTTAAGGCAGGAAGCATAATGAAGTTCCTTTCCAACGCGGGCATACTTGCGGGTGGTATTATTACACTCATTTCATTCCCTATGGCTATCGTGGATACCGGTGACGTAAGCGTTACGATAAATCAGCCTCTTTTGCTCGTTACCCAATTTATCGTTAGTGAAGGCGAACTCGTAATGCCCGACTTTGCGTACTTAGCCGGTCTGCTTGCGCTTACTATTACGTTCATCTTTACTCTGCCCGGATTTATAAGCAAGACTTCGTCAAGGCTAGCTACGACCTTTAAGTTCGACGGTTACGAAGATAAGGGCTTCTTGAGAAAGTCGTTTGCACATTTCTTCTCAATGCTGACTTTCTTGGTTCTGACGATACTGTATCTGTCGGAGTCTGGCGTTGCGATAAACCCCGGTATATACGTGCTTTTCGCCGGCGGTATAATAACACTCGTAAGCGGAATCTTGAACAGAGTATTCCTTAACAAAGATCAGAAGTAAATAACAACAATCGAATAGAAAAATCACAAACAAAACTAAAAAGACGCTTTAAAGTAAAAGCGTCTTTTTATGTTGTAAATTAACAAAATTTAATCTAATTTTAATCTTTCTCATTATTTCCTTTGACTTGCGACTTCTTTTGTTTTATAATTGTGGTCGACTACAGAATGAAAGGAGAAAAATATGAAGAAACAGGCTCAAACCGGTCCAGAGCGCACCGGTTTACAAACCTTAGTATGCGTAGTATGTGGCTTAGTTGGACTCGCCGCAGTAGTTGTTTCACTTCTTACTACGGTTTTTGGTAACCTTTTTGTGGTTACACTTGAAAGCGGAGAGGCTTTAGTCGTAACTTATATGCCCGCAATATCCGTAGGCGGAGTAGCTTACACACAAGAACCCTTCTCGCTCTTTACGATGGCAACGACGTCCGAGCAATGGATTCCTTTAATGCAGGTACTCGTCGAAGGAATAATGAACACCGATATGACCATTATAATGGAAAGTTTGATTCCCGGAAGCGTAGCGTTGATCGTAGCGCTTGTTGCGGTGTCGCTTTCTTCGTTAATTGCCTTAATCGCAACTATCGTTGCAATTATCGGCTTTCTTAAAGGTCTTTTCTCTAAAAAATATTTCAGTCTTGCTCGTCCGCTTGCTTGGGTACTCGGCGCAAACGTCAGCATCTATCTTGCTTGCGTATTTGGCGGTGTTTCGGCATGGGTATCACCGGCTTCGGCTGTATTTATGAATATACTGCTGAGCGCGTTAGCTCTTGGACTTACCGCAATCGGTAACGTACTTTGCGCAGGAAAGAGCGCTCTCAGCTTGGGCGGAATAATGAGATTTGCTTCAAGCGTATGTGTTTTCGTAGGCGCGCTTATATGCGTTCTGTTGTTCCCTATGGTAATCACGGAGGGTGCTAATACGTCAATGAACGAAGCGCTTATGCATTTTTTAACCGCATTGTTCAGTTTGTTCCAGGGTGGAGAATTTGTAGAGCCCACCATGCCTGACTTTGCGTACGTGGCAATTTCGTTCGTTATGACGATAGCGTTCATATTCTTGCTCGCAGGATTCTTAAGCAAAGCATCGAACAGACTTGCATCTTCTTTCAGCTTCAACGGCAAGCGTAAAGGATTGATATTCAGATCGGTATTAAATATTATTTTATTGCTCGTGTTTATCGTTCCCACCGTTCTCTACGTAGGAACGATTGGTGAAACGGCAGCTCCCGAAGTGTTCGCTATCCTCGCAGGTGGTATAATAAGTTTAATAGGCGCTATATTACATAAAGTATTTATCAATAAATAAAAAATCCAAAATTCATAAAAGGGCGCTTTAAAATATAAGGCGTCCTTTTTGAATGTAAGCGCGAAAGTGTTTGCAAAACGCAGAGTAAAGTAGTATAATATAATAGCTTATGATAGCGATTGAAAACAAGAAAGCTTTTTTCGATTATGAAATTATCGAGAAGTTTGAAACGGGCATAGAACTCGTGGGTAGTGAGGTGAAATCGGTACGCGCCGGTCACGTAAATCTTCGCGACTCCTTCTGTTTTGTCGAGAATACGGAAATATATTTGAAAAACTGTCGTATCTCCGCTTACAGCAAGGCTACTATTTTCCCGCCCGACGAGCTTCGTAGTCGCAAGCTTCTTATGCATAAACGCGAAATTCGTCGTTTAATAGGCAAATCGCGCGAAAAAGGCTGGTCGATAATACCGCTTCGCATGTATTTTAAAGGGAGGCTTGTAAAAGTAGAGATAGCGCTTGCCAAAGGCAAACACGCCTATGATAAAAAGCAGACCATCAAAGAGCGTGACGTCAAGCGTGACATGGAGCGTCAAATAGCAAATTATAAATAAAATCGCATGAGATAAGAGCGCAACTGCTCAAATGATAAGGGAGAAAACAGAATAGGAAAAATTTTACAGTCGCACTGCGCAGAATAAGTAGCTGATGCTTCTACGTTCTGGCGCACCCGAAGGGAGCGTTAGTGGCGCGCAAAGGATAGAGATGTTTAACGGCGTATTAGGATTCGTAATGGCGCTCGCCATTATTATGATTTCGACCAAGCTCTGCGGAATGCTTGCTCGGCGTTTTGGTTTACCTCAGGTACTCGGCTATATAGTAGCAGGATTACTTGTGGGTCCGGCAATTTTTGGAATGTTCGGCGTGTCGCTAATCGGTTTTGGCGAATCTAACGTTAATTCGTTTGTAGCTCTTGACGAGTTTTCTCTCGATGGTCATGATAATTTCACCGTACTTGACGTATTCTCTAAGATCGGCGTAATCCTGATTATGTTTTCGGCAGGTCTGGAAACGAATATGGAGGATCTCAAAAAGACGGGTTTGATTGCAACCCTTATTGCAATTGCCGGTGTATCCATACCTCTAATTCTCGGTCTTTTAATCTCCATACCTTTTATTGCCAACGGACTTATTGCGGGTTTTGACAACGTTATTCAGGGTGTATTCGTGGGAACTATTCTCACGGCAACCAGCGTAGCTATTACCGTTTCGGTTCTTAAAGAGCTTGGAAAAATCAATACGCGCATAGGAACTACCGTAGTTTCCGCCGCAATTATAGACGACGTAATCGGCATGGTCGTTCTTTCCGTCGTTACCAGCCTCGGAACTCCCGTTGCATCAGACGCAACAGGCTTTGAATGGTTCAAGAGCCAATGGTGGGGAACGGTTATTATGATAATAGCCTTCTTCGTAGTTGCGATCGGCGCAGGTATCGGTATTCATTATTTGTTCAAGTGGATGGATAGACAGTGGCCCAACCATCACAGACTTCCTATACTCGGTCTTGCTATTTGCTTCAGTTACTCCTTCCTTGCCGAAAAAATCTTCGGCGTGGCGGACATTACCGGCGCATACCGTGCCGGCGTAATCATTGCTACAGTCAAGCGACCTGCGGTCTATACCGAAGAAAGAATAGAGGTCAACAACTACATGATATTCGGTCCCGTGTTCTTCGCCTCGATAGGTATTAACATGAACTTCGAAGGGCTCACGGGCTGGATAATCCTATTGTCAATACTGTTCGTACTCGTCGGACTACTTGGAAAGATTATCGGTTGCGGAGTGGTTGTCAAAGCAAACAAGGGCTCGTTGCGTGAAGCAGCCATAGCGGGTATCGGAATGATGGCGAGAGGCGAAGTTGCGCTAATCGTTACCAACAAGGGGATGGAAGCGGGCATAATTCCCGGTGACTTTATGATTATGACCGTACTGCTCATTCTGTTCTCCTCCTTGCTTACTCCTATATTACTGAAAAAAGCGTTTAACGGTCATACCGAGCAGGCGCCGGAAATCAAAGAACCGGAAGCCGTTCCTGCGACCGCTAATGAGGAATAACGTTAAGTGGATTTGCAGAAAAACGATAAAATTGAAGTAACCATAGAATCGCTTGGTTACAAAGGCGAGGGCGTGGCAAGAATTGACCGCGTCCCCGTTTTCATTAATGGCGCTCTTCCCGGCGAACGGGTAAGGGCGCATATTATTTTGGTTAAGAGCAGTTACGCCGTAGCTAAACTGCTCGAAGTGCTTTCCCCGTCGGATAAGCGCGTTCAGCCTGAGTGCAAATATTTTGGCAAGTGCGGTGGTTGCAACGTTCAGCATATGGAAAGGGAAGCTCAGCTTGAGTTCAAGAAAGGACTTGTGGAAGACGCCCTACACAAAATCGCAAGAATGGAAGCTGAAGTTCAACCTACGCAGGCGAGCGAAAAGCAATACGGCTATCGCAACAAACTCTCGCTCCCCGTGCGCAAATCTCGTGAAGGTACTGCCGTCGGGCTGTTCGCCTACAACTCGCACCGAGTAGTCGAGATTGACGATTGTCCGTTGCAATCGGAGGGCGTGCGCGGTCTTATTCCTAAACTTCATAAGCTTTCAAAATACTTTCCGCCGTACGACGAGGAGAGCGGAAAGGGCGTATTGCGCCACTTCGTAGCGCGTGACTTAGGAGGCAAACTGTCGCTGACCGTAGTCGCTACCCGCGACGTGTCCGAAAAACTCAAAAGCATAGCAAGCGAAATTGGACTGGGCGTGGACGAGCTATGGCTTAATATTAATCGTCAAAAGAATAACGTGATAATGGGCGACGAAACCATTCTCATAGACGGCGCGCAGGTAGAAGTGGACGTGCTCGGTCTGACGACTACCGTCCACCCCCAAGGCTTTATGCAGGTCAACGACGGCGTTATGAAAAAGCTTTATACCGCCGTGCTCGACAAGGCAAAGGAGCTTGCGCCCGACCTTATAATTGACGCGTATAGCGGTGGTGGTACGCTGACGGCGCTCCTGTCACGCGTGGGTAAAAAGGTAATCGGCGTGGAGATAGAGCAGGCGGCGGTTGACTCGGCAAACGCCTTAATGCATAAGCAGGGTATAACGAACGTAACCAACTATTGCGCCGACTGCGCTCAGTTGCTTCCTATTCTGCTTGGAAGTAAAAATTCGGAGCTTGTCGAGGGATCTCAAGAAGAATCTCATTTTGGGAAGGAATACCGTCATCCCGAGCAGGAATACCGACCTC
>JAFTMM010000133.1 GCA_017452405.1 Clostridia bacterium
AATGTCTAACCGTCTGGCTGAATGGTTATCCATGAGCTACGTAGCCACGTTACTTTCAAAAGCGTTGCTAAAAAATATTCCGTCAGTACAAATACAGTAACCCGTATATTCAATCTCGTTAACTATTCTCAAAATACACTGCCTTCGGTTTTATCTATTGACGAATTTAAAGGTAATACCGGTAACGAAAAATACCAAGCTATTCTTACAGATCCACAAAACCAAAAGATCGTAGACATTGTATCATCAAGAGAAAAACAGGTATTATTTCGATATTTTAACGGATTTCGGGATAAAAAACGAGTAAAAACAGTCATTATGGATATGTGGGAACCGTATAAAGACCTCGCACAATACTTTTTTCCGGACGCTATGATTATCATAGATAAATACCACTACGTGCGACAGGTATATTGGGCGTTGGATAGAGTGAGAAAAAGAGTACAGAAACGACTATATAAGGAAAAACGAATTTACTTTAAAAGAAGTAAAAGATTATTGTGGGCGGATTACGAAAAACTCGATGAAGAAAATAGGCTGGCATTAGGCGTTATTCTGAATCATGATAAAGACTTATATGAAGCATGGGAACTGAAAGAAATATTCAATGAGTTCAGAAAAACGGACGACGTAAAAGAAGCGGAGAATTGGTTGAGGAAATTCATACTTGCTGCTGAAGAAACAGGACTACAAGAATACAAAGACGCTATAAGAGCGTTTAGGAATTGGTTTCCATACATAATAAACAGCAAAAGGGAAAAATACACAAATGCGTTTACCGAAGGTAAGAACAATAAAATAAAGGTACTAAAAAGAATTTCTTATGGGTACCGAAATTTTAAACGGTTCCGAAACAGAATCCTCCATTGCGGATAAAAATTATAGTGTCGGAGGTACCTCCGACACTATAAACAGAAATTCTTTAGATTTTCATTATACTATCCCTACCCCAACATTTGAACATAGAGCCTTTTTAAAGAGTATTTCTTAATTTTTTTCCTTTTTTAAGAAAGTTCCGACAATAGCGGTCAGTATGCAGAGAATATTGAACACAATTATTACGACACGCATACCTACATTATCCATATTACCAAACAGCTCTATATTGGAAATAAAGTCTGCAAAGTCTCCTACGGAATTATGGATAAACAGACCGAGTCCGATTGAAAGTAAGACAATACTTACTAATTTCAAGAGATCACCGATATTACCGTTTAATATTAAAGATGCTGCGCCAAGCAATACTCCAAAGAGCAAACATACGAAGATGCCGCCGGCGAACGTCTGTGACGATGCTCCGAATGCAATATACAGAATCATCACTATGAGAGCTAATACCGTAGCGCATAACGCAACGTAAAATCCTATGGATTTATTTTTAATTTTATCAACAAAACTCATATTAACCCTCCTTTTTTGCGCTTATCAGAAGCATAACTACGCAACCTGCTGTAAGAACACCGAATATTACTATTCCCGCAATGCAGAGTCCCTGCCACCAAGGTAAAATCGTAATTACGATACTCTCGCTACTGAGACCGTTGATTGCGTTGCTGCGACTCATTGCGTAGAAGAAGTTCTTAGCAGTTTCGAGAACTTCAGTTACGAAGTGACCGTCATCAGTTTCCTGCAACTGAGTGAGAAGAATATTTTTTGCAGTGCCTGCTCTGTTATAGCAGAACGTATCAGTACCGTTTGCAAGCATAGTTGCGTAATGACCGAGATATCCGTTCTTTGCGTTGCTGACAGCATCAGTCTCTTTGTGTCCCACAAAGCCCCATTCGTTTTCACAAACGTCTATGTTGAGCGCAGAGCTGGATGAAGCGAATTTCATTCCGACACGGTTAAACGCCTGCATGAGAGTCTTACACTTACCAACACGGATAGCGCCTTCAAATGCACGAAGCGCACCCTCACGGAATGCCTGCTCGTTGAAGAAGGTCGAAACGCCACGACGCTGATTCTCCTGATCGTTTGCGGTGAAGTGCTTAATACCTGCGAGCATACCTTTCTCTTCCATAGCTACTACTTCGGGAATAGCCGCCATATAAGCTAAGTTAGCATCCTCGGTCATATATTCTGCGCCACGTCCGATGAAAGGAGTTCTCTTAATATTTGCGCCTACACACCAGGATTCGGTGCAACCAGACCAAAGTCCATCCTCGCCCATAAATTCGCCTCTGGACTTGTAAAGATCCCTATTGTAGGTCATTGTAAGAATGGTCTTACTAGCGTAACGGGTCGTAGCCATTTTACCTGCTTCTATCTTACCCGAGCCCCACTTTCCGGTAGTGTCCTCATATGCAAACGGGAACGTTCCTGCGATACCATCGCAACCATCACCTACTTTCGTTGCCGGAAGCGCAACTTTTTCTACAGCAGGTCGTCCGTCACGACAGTCTACTATGGTGAGCAACTCATCAAGAGTCATCTGCTTAAGGAACTGATTCCAAGTTACGTCGTCGTCATAAGGAACATCTTTCATAGTAACGAACTTTATTCCCAAGTCTTTACCAAGATCCGCCGTTGCCGTTGCGAGAGTAGGAGAATCGGAAGGCTTAACGTAATATTCACCTTTAAGAACGTCCATCATTTCTTTAGTAGCAGTAACGGTGGTACGTACAGGCCAAGTTTTATCCCAATCACTTCTCGAAAGATACTTTCCGGAATCCTTAATCCAATAGTTAAGGTCACAGTCTTCGAATTTGTTAGTTACTACAACGCCTTCGGATGACGTTTTGTAGGTAGCGGTATCTAAGCCGTTAGTAAAGTGATAAACTTTTGAAGTATCACCTGTAGCGCTGGTACCATCAATGTTAACAAGTCCGCTTACGTCAGACTTCTTAGTCTTAATTACATTATTAAGAGCATCGTGCGCGTTATCGCCGATAGCAAGATAATAATCGCCTTCGCTGAGTATGTAACCCTTAGCATTTACGTAATCATAAGAAGCAAGAAGATAGCGATCTACTTCTATGGTCACGGTTTCGGTTTTTTCAGGTTCAAGCATACCGGTTTTGCCGAATCCAACGAGCTGAATTGCGGATTTTTCTACCTTGTTTGTCTTTTCATATTCGCCGTAAGGGGTCTGCGCATATACTTGAACTACGTTCTTACCTGCTACGTCACCCGTATTCTTTACAGTCACTTCCACGTTATAAACGTCTTTGCTTGCGTCGTAGGTAACGCCGTTAAGAGTTTGCGTGAAGGTGGTGTACGAAAGTCCATATCCAAAAGGATAAGAAACTTCGTTCTCATATTTCCAGGAAGTAGCTCCGCTAACAGCGCCCTTAGCACTGGTCGCATTTCCGCGATTAAGTACGGCATCTTCATATCTGGTCTCGTAATACTTATAACCGATATAAATACCTTCAGCCTGGAAAGTCATGAACTGACCGTTTTCATTAGAACCGATAGTTTCATCGATTTCTTCAAAGTTTTCATACTTAGGAGTATTCTCTAAGCTGTTTATAGTAGCCGGTGCCGAAGTAGAGTTTACTGCGTACGTCTCAACGAGTCTACCGGAGGGATTTGTCTCACCTGAGAGTAGACTAGAAACGCCACGAGCGCCCTGAGCACCATAACAACCAACAAACATGCACGCATCTACGTCATAATCATCAATCCAATGAAATTCCATCGGGTTAAAAGTACTAAGAAGGACTATTATCTTCTTAAAACGACCTGCCGCTTTTTCCGCTTTAAGCATGTCTAATATGTCAGCTTCTCTATAAGTAATTGCGAGCGCGGAGACGCGTCCCTCTCTGTCGAGATAGCGGTCATATGCGTCAATCCATTTGCCGGGCTTACCGTCAGACTCAAGGTTATCATACATCTTTACGTCTTCATGCTCGCCTGCTTCACGTACAATCGTAAATATTGCAGCATCCTGATAATCCTCTGCCCAACTTGAACGAACTTCATCAGTATAAACGCTAATAGGGTCCTCGTATCCATATGCTGAACCATAGGTCCATTGTCCGCGATCACCACGCAAAGTATCCGTAGCGTCTAATGCAGCCTGCAACTCTTCGTTAACGGAAAAACCATCGTCTTTCATCGCGTCAAAGAGACTGGGATTATAGCCTGCAACCGGTCTACTACCTGCAGACACGCAGAAAAAGAAAGGCTGTACTTGAGCGTGACCAAAAAGCGACACGCTGGCATCTGACGCAAGTGGCAGAGCAGGTTTACCGCCCACTTCTTTATTTAAAAGAAGCGCTGCGCCTTCTTTCATCTCATTGATGTTCTGTTCCCAAGAATCCTCAATGAGTTTCTTCTGATTTGCTTCGTTCAGTTCACCATAGGCACTCTTGAAGTACATCGTATCTTCTTCCGTGCCATCCGAATCACCGGGGTAGTCGGGATCACCGGGACTAACAATTTTACTGGTAGATAAGCCCATTGCATTGTTAATGAACGACGCATTTTCAAAGCCAATTGCGGTTGCGCTTATCATTATAACCAATAAAAATGCCAAGATTGAGGTCAATCCCAACCAAAGTCTTTTTTTGAACATAATTTTCCTCCTATGGAATTTTTTGTCCTTTTAAGGACAATTATAGAATATCACTACCCCCCCCCAGTTCAAGAATTATATTGTCATTTTTTGGACATTTATTGACAAGTTTTGAAAATTTTTCATTTTTTCATAAGGTAAACACACATTCATCACAAATTCAACACAAAATTTAACATCATTACCAATTGGTATATTATTATTCGTAATCGTTAAAAAATGTTAATCATCAAAAATTCGCACTTGATTTTTGCATTATAAAACGAACGCATAGCGAAAAGAAAAGCAGACTAATTTTAATCTCAACAAGCAATTAAGCCCTTGATGGCAGAAATGACGGCATATGAAAAACGGACGAAGTTTTTCACTTCGTCCGTTTGTGTAGTTTGATTATTGAGATTCTATCGCTTCGCTCCAGAATGACGTAAGCAGTTGGATATTCTTACGCTCTAGATGACGTAAGCATTTGGGTATTCTTACGCTCCAAAATGTCATACGTTGTCGCTTGCGATATGCGTAAGATTACGCCTGATATACGGAAACCTTTTTACGGGTCTTGTCGTATCTTTCGAATTTAACAACGCCGTCTACGGTTGCGTAAAGGGTGTCGTCGCTACCGATACCAACGTTGGTGCCGGGATGGAATTTAGTTCCGCGCTGACGAACGAGGATGTTACCAGCCTTTACGTTCTCGCCTGCGTATCTCTTTACGCCGAGGCGCTGTGCGTTACTGTCTCTGCCGTTTTTGGTCGAGCCGCCGCCCTTCTTATGAGCCATGATGACAAGCGGTTTGAATGCAAATATATTCATAATATTATTCTCCTGTTATTATGCGATTTTTGTAATCTTCACTTTCGTGAATGCCTGTCTATGACCGTTCTTTTTGCGTTCGTTCTTCTTAGGCTTATACTTGAACACGACGATCTTCTTGGTCTTACCCTGCTTAACGATTTCGCCGGTTACGGTTGCCTTAACGTCTGCACCTACGGTAACGTTTTCTCCGTCAACAACCATGAGCGCGGTGAATTCCACCTGCGTTCCTGCTTCGCCTTCGAGCTTTTCAACCTCGATAACGTCGCCCTCGCTGACTTTGTACTGTTTACCGCCCGTTACTATTACTGCGTACATTTTGAGCTCCTCCTTCACTTGATGTTTCCGCCTAAGGACTAGGTTGCGCCAAAAAAGCGCATTAAAAAACCCGTTTCGAGCGGTTCTATGGTATTATACAGCAAACGGGGCTTAAGTGTCAAGTCTTTTTAATTTTATTTTTCAAAAAATTCGGAAAAATCCTTGACAGAAGAGGACGTTTTGAGCTATAATCACATAAACTTAAATATAAAGGCGATGCCTTATAGGAATAGTAGTTTTGTTTCGGACGCGCAGAGAACGTCGGGTTGGTGTAACGACGATGGTTTCGGGCAGAATGAACTCGCCATAAAGGATGTCAAGCCGCGCACCGAACGGAGCGTTTGCGCTCTAAGTAGACTGCGACGTAAGTTCCCCACGTCAGACGGGAAGGGATATGTTAGTATCCTGCAAAGCGCCGATTATTCGGAATAAGAGTGGTACCGCGGATTCGTTCGTCTCTTAACTTATCGTTAAGGGGCTTATTTTTTAGCCCCGAAGGAGTAAGCTATGAAAAATGTATCTAAGTATACCAAGGGCTATTATATGCCCCCGGTTCAATGCACCGACTGGTGCGTAAAAGACAGCGTGGAAAAACCGCCTATTTGGTGTAGCGTCGATCTTCGCGATGGCAATCAAGCGCTCGTTACGCCTATGAGCCTGGACGAAAAGCTTGAGTTCTTCCAGCTTCTTCTCAAAGTAGGCTTTAAGGAAATTGAAATCGGCTTCCCTGCCGCTTCGGAAACGGAGTTCACTTTCCTCCGCACGCTTATAGACAACAACCTCATTCCCGACGACGTGACCGTTCAGGTGCTTACGCAGAGCCGAGAGCATATCATTAAGCGTACGTTCGAAGCGCTTAAAGGTTGCAAAAACGCTATCGTGCATTTATATAACTCCACCTCGGTTGCGCAGAGAGAACAGGTTTTCGTCAAGAGCAAGGAAGAGATTATCAAGATTGCTACGGACGGCGCAGCGCTCGTTAAACGTCTTGCGGAAGAGGACGGCGGTAATTACCGCTTCGAGTACTCGCCCGAATCGTTCACGGGAACAGAGCCTGAGTTCGCGCTTGAAATCTGCAACGAGGTTATTAAGGTTTTAAAGCCCACTAAGGAAAAACCGCTTATTATTAATCTCCCCTCCACTGTTGAAATGAGTATGCCTCACGTGTACGCTTGTCAGGTGGAATATATGCACAAATATCTTTTAAATCGTGACTGCGTGCAGATTTCGCTTCATCCTCACAACGACAGAGGTTGCGGTGTATCGGATGCTGAAATGGGCTTGCTTGCAGGCGCAGACAGAGTGGAAGGTACGCTCTTCGGCAACGGTGAGCGTACGGGTAACGTGGATATTATTACGCTTGCTATGAATATGTATATGCAGGGCGTTGATCCCGGTCTTGATTTCTCGGACATTCCGTCCATTCGCGCGGTATACGAACGCCTTACTAATATGACGGTATCTCCTCGTCAGCCTTACGCAGGTCAGCTCGTGTTTACTGCGTTCTCGGGCAGTCATCAGGACGCTATTGCCAAAGGTCTTGCTTTCCGCGAGAAAGATTGCGGTAGATGCTGGGACGTTCCCTACCTCCCTATCGATCCGACGGATATTGGAAGAAGCTACGACGGCGACGTCATTCGTATCAACAGCCAGTCGGGCAAGGGCGGTGTAAGCTATATGCTCGAACACTCCTTCGGCTATCATATTCCTAAGAATATGCGCGAGGCGGTAGGATACGCGGTTAAGAACGCTTCCGACCACGCGCATAAGGAATTGCTTCCCGAAGAGGTTATGGACGTATTCTCGGAGAACTTTATTAATATCGAAGAACCCCTTTCTTTCGTGCGCTATAGCTTCAATAACGTAGAAGGCGGTGTGCAGGCATCCGTAACGGTAAGAAGCGAAGGCAAAACGCTCGACCTTATTGGAATGGGTAACGGCGCGCTTGACGCAGTTTCTAACGCGCTCAAAACCAACCTCGGTATTCAGTACTCCAATATGCAGTATTTTGAACACGCGCTTGAAGAAGGCTCACATTCGCGCGCAGCTGCGTACGTCGGCATTACCGACCCCGTAAATCATAAGGCGTGGGCGGTCGGTATCGACCACGATATTATGCGCGCTTCCATTAAAGCGCTTATCGGCGCAATCAATAAATTGATGACTAAGAGCGAGCAGTTCGGTGACAAGTAATTCTTGCGCCGCTGCTCAGCTTTGATGCGCAACTACTTTCCTCACGCTTCGCCGTGCCACCTTCTCCAAAGAGGAAAGGGTATATATATCAAGTTAAACGCAAATACAAAACCGTCGCATATGAGCTTGCGACGGTTTTTACTTACTATCTTTTAAGAAGCGGAGAGGTTATGACGTAATCCGCAGTTGCTTTATTGGTTGCAATAGGAATATCGTAAACTACTGCTATGCGGAGAAGAGCTTTAACGTCGGGATCGTGCGGTTGAGCCTGCAAAGGATCCCAGAAGAAGATTACCGCTTCGATTTCACCCTCGGCTATCTTTGCGCCTATCTGCTGATCACCGCCGAGAGGGCCGGAGAGATAACGCTTTACGGTCAATCCCGTGGACTCCGAAACGAGCTTGGCAGTCGTGCCCGTACCGCAAAGTTCGTACTGCGACAAAGTGGTTTTGTTCGCCTTTGCCCACTCTATCATTTCCTGTTTTTTATTGTCGTGCGCTATGAGAGCAATCGTGGTCATTTTTCACCTCGTTTTTCTTTTATTATACAACAAAGTAGCGTTCATTTGCAAGCGTTTTATCTTTTCAGAACGAGAGGCAATATCCTTTCGTTATCTCCTGCGCCCATTACTATAATTCCGTCAACGTTAGACGTAAATTTTTGTACGGCTTTCGCTCCCTCCACAAACGAAGAAACCGCCGTGGCGTTGCCTCCTACGGAGCTTATAGCTTGCGCTAAGTCCTCCGAAGTCTTGCCTTCGACGTTGCCACGCGCATTAAATACGGGCAGAACGATTAAATCCACGCCGAGGAAAGCCGAAATGAAGTCGTCAAAAAAAGAGGTAAGCCGTTCGTGAGTATGGGGCTGAAAGACGACGAGCGGTTTTTTTATGCCGACGTCGGCAAGAGCGGACAGACTCGCTTTAATTTCCGTCGGATGATGCGCGTAATCAGAAAGTACGGCTACGCCTTTAAGCTCCCCCACTTTTTGCAGACGGCGGTCTACGCCACCGAAGTTTTTTAGTCCCTTTCTCACTTCGGCAAAGTCTGCGCCCGCTTCCAAGGCGGAGGCTACCGCATAGACTGCATTCTCTGCGTTATGCCTGCCGACAGCGTTTATATGCACGTTAAGCAGACCGTACGGTGTTTTTATTATTAAGTCACTGCCATAGCCCGAAGTTTCATAGCCTATAAGAGAGTAATCTCCGAGCAGTCCTACTTCGATTTTTCTACCACCGGGCGCAGGTTTTAAATAGTCGTAACCGTAAGGGCAAATGAGTGTTTTGCTTTTGCTTGCAAACTCGGCAAACGCCGATTTTAGTTCCGACTCCGTTTTATAACAATCGGTGTGGTCGAGTTCGACGTTCAAAACAACGCCAATATGAGGGGAAAGCGACAGAAAACTACGGCGGTACTCGCAGGCTTCGGCAACTAAAATTTCGCCGTTTACGCTTCCAATCTTGCCATTCACCCTACCGCCGAGGTGCATTGCAACGTTGTGGGCGCTGAGCGCGCTTGCGGTCATTGCCGTCACGGTAGACTTGCCGTGAGTTCCTGCTACGGCGATTACGCAAGGAAAGGTATTCGCTACGTCGCCGAGCGCCTCTGCTCTCGTGACGACACGCGCGCCTATGCGCCTAGCCTGGAGCAGTTCGGGATTGTCTTCCTTAATCGCAGACGTGTAAATCACAAGGTCGGGATTATTGACGTTCTCCGCCGAGTGTCCGCCCGTAGTCAAGTCCGATCCGCTGACCTCGTGCCCTCTTGCGCGGTAATACTCCGCCAGCCACCGCATACTCACGCCCTCGCTTCCGATAAAATGAACTCGCATAATAACCTTATATATGCGGTAAATCCACTATAAGTGAAAAGGAGAAAGACTTGCTTTCTCCTTATGATACATTTGACCTTTCCCAGCGTTCATTTTTATTTAATTTAGTAAAATAAATGGCATTTGTAGTCGGATTCGTTACATCAACCGTAACGCCGTTAACTCTCCAACCTACTGCAATTTTAAACGTAACAGATTTAATATTTGAGCAACCTTCAAAAGCGTAATAATCGATATAGTTCACACTGCTTCCAATCGTTATAGATGCAAGCCCCTCGCAACTTGAAAATGCGCCATAATCGATAATCTCCACGTTATCAGGCACGACTAGGTCGGTCAGTGAGCTACAGCCTCTGAAAGCAGCATTTCCTATAAAATTCACGCCGTTTCCGATCTTAACGTACTCAAGACTTTTACATTCGGCAAATGCGTCACCTTCAATGCTTGTAACATTATCCGGAATTATTATTGATTTTAAATTTTCGCATTCATAAAAAGCCGAAGATTTTATAGTCGTTACACTTCTACCTACTACTACGGACTTAACACCG
>JAFTMM010000134.1 GCA_017452405.1 Clostridia bacterium
AACCGAAAGATAAATAAAGATTGATAGCAGGCGTATTATTTTCATTGACTTCAAGATATACGCTTTTCATCTTGCTTTCGCTTAACGCCAGCTGAAGCAACTCTTTCGCTACGCCTTGTCTGCGACATTCGTCAATTACGGCAATGGACGTTAGACATCCCTCGTCAATAACGTTTTCTATCAGCGCGTACCCTACGACCTTACCGTTAAGTTCATAAACGAAGTTATCGTTTTCAGAGATAAGCGCATGAGAAAGCGCCTCCATACTCCAACGCGGTTCAATGCAACCGTCCATAATGGAGAAAATAGCCTGCTTATCCGAATTAGTTGCCCGTCTTACCATTTTTTAGTTCCAGATCACGCTCGGCTTGCGGTTTACGGATATAAATCGGCTCGAGGACGTTGCCGTCTATGAGGCAGGCGGAATTGGCAATTACCGCGCGCACAAACGCATTTTCAAACGACTGCGGAGTTTTTCCGTTTACTTCCTCCGCGAGTACTTCATCCGAATAAATTCCGTACGGTTCGTCTACCGTTTTAAGAAATTCGGCTAATTCTTCCTTGCTCATACAGCTGGGAGGCAAAAGCTCGTTCATTTTGTCGTGGTACACGGCAAGATATCTCATGCCGTTGGAAGCGTCCGTCACGGCGATTACCGTGTCTTCGCCTACGCTATTATATGCAAGAAGCTGTAACGACGTTACGGCTACTACAGGCTTATTAAAGGCGTACGCAAACGCCTTAACGGTTGCCATTCCGATTCTGATACCCGTGAAAGATCCCGGGCCGATTACGCAAGCATAGAAATCCATTTCAGCGAGGCTTGCGCCCATACGCTTGAGGCAAGCGTCAAGTTCGGGCATAAGACTTGTGGAAGCGGTTTTGAAATCTGCGCTTTCGAAATATTCGCGCTTACCGTTGCACTCAACGAGAACTTTGAGTACTTTTGAAGCGGTGTCTACTGCAACGTAGTTCATAATTCAATATGTTTGACTCCCTCTTTCTTGCTATAACGGTAAAGGACGATTTTATTTCCGATTTTGCAAACTGCTTCGGCGTGAAGCTTCATTTCCAGCACGCGCATAAGATCCTCTGCTTCGTAGTCGCAGTTTTTAAGTACGCTGATTTTTATTAATTCTCTTGCGGTAAGAGCGCTATCAAGACCTGCAAGCATATTTTCCGAAATCTCGCCTTTGCCGATTTGAAAGATTGCAGGTTGCGTGGACGCTATACCCTTAAGTTTTGCTCTTTGTTTACTATCCATTAACTTCTATTTCCCTTTGCTCGTCACCCAGACGGGTAATGTTTACTTTAATGCAGTTAGTGGGCAATACGCTTTCGATCTGGGACGGCCATTCGATAAGAGTAACGGTGTCGCTATCTCCAAATCGCTCGTTTAATCCGCACGCTTCCGCTTCTGCGCCGTTTGCTAAACGGTACGCGTCTATATGCAAGAGGCGAAGTCGTCCGCTGTCGTATTCGCAAGATAACGTAAACGTCGGGCTCTTGATATCCTCGTTTATGCCGAGAGCCTCTGCAACGCCTTTGGCAAATACGGTTTTACCTACGCCAAGATCACCCGAAAGAAGCAAGACCTCACCACCCTTAAAGGCTGTTGCAAGCTCACAAGCAAATCTACGAGTGTCTTCTGCTCCGTTAGTTATGACTTTATTCTGCATACTGATATTATACACCGTGTTGCTTTTCTTTGCAAGCGTTTTTCGCTTACCGCTCGCCCATTTAAGCACGTAAGACAGCCGTTTATATAAAAGAAGCGTAAGAATACTGACGGCAACCGTTTTTATAGCGTTAAAACCAAGCACGTACGGCCAAAGCATACCAAACGCTTCTCCTGCCGTCATACCAAGATAGTTAGCAAATAAGGGAAAAGTTATAAACCTGTTGCAAAGTAGCGCGGTAACGATCTGACTTGCGCATCCGATCAACATGCCGACAATTACCCAGCGAATACCTTTCTTTCTGCGATACAGAATAGACGGCGCAAGCACGAATGCAGTAGTCATTACGAAGTTTGCTATTTCGCCCACTCCGCCCGTACTCGACTTTGACGGCCAAATTATTAGCTGTTTAATTGCTTCTATTATTATAGCTCCGGGAGCGCCGTAAAGATAACCTCCGAGCATGGTCGCTACGTTGGAAAAATCGAGTTTTAAAAACGGCGCAGGAGGAAAAATGGGAAATTCCAGCCAACTGAGCGCGTAGCCGATTGCCGTAAGCATAGCAAGCGTAACCATCGTTTTTGTAGAGAAAAATTTTTCTTTCATAAATAAACCGCCCCTTTAGTAAGGGACGGTATAAGTGCATAAAGGCCTATACGCTTTGTTGCATCCGGACTGTACCGTCGGTCAGGGAATTTCACCCTGTCGGGCCTTTCGGCTTAGCGGACTATAACCGCCGGTGGGGAATTTCACCCCGCCCCCAAAGCAGATTGAATTTTTTATTTATACTACACTATGTACGTAGCTTATGTCAATCGTTTTAAAGCGTTTCCGTTATTTCTTTTTCTTTCTTTTCAAGACCGAGCTTTTTGAAAATAACGGGAGCGCCGAGCGTAAGCCATGCGCCGAGAAGGAAGAAACGCAAAAAGCCGTACAGCCAATAAGTGGTATCAAACTTAAATGCAAATCTAAGTCCGATATATACGGCAACTGCGCCAACCGCACCTATAAGAATTTTGAGCAAGTTCTGCTTAAGCGTTGCTTTGCTTTCATACCCTATGAATTTCTTATCGATATAGTAGCCGATTTGCACGCTCATCATTACGCCTGCAATTTCCAAAACATGCTTTACCGTTTCCGAATCGGGATTAATGGCGCTGACGACGATTGCGGAAGCTAATGCCAACGGAACTCCACCGTAAGCGATACGTTCTTCCCTATCACCTAAAAGCGAATACAAAAAGCTGAAGCCTATTACCATAATAATGGCAAGGAAAGCCGACGAAAGCACGTCTGTAAGGTAATGTTGACCGAGATATAATCTCGTAAACATTACGATAGCCGTTGCGCATAATCCTATAGGCAAGAAAATTTTGAGCTTTTTATTGAAACTTGTGCATGAAAGCGCGGAAATAGTAGCGATATTATTCGTATGTCCGCTCGGAAAAGAAAATCCACTAGTTTCTTCACCGATTGATTGAACGAGATCAGAATATGCGGTAAATGGACGCGGGCGACGAAAAATCGTTTTAATAACAGCGTTCAATCCGCTACTTAAAAAATAAATATTCATAAATTTGAAGCCTGTCTTTTTGGACACACACCAATATATGAACGCCATTGAAACGACTACGAAAACCTCGTCGCCGAGATATGTAAGGATACCCATTAAAGTATCCATAAATCCGTTTGACACAGATTGAAGTCCGTTAATAAGTTGAGCTTCCCACAACATTATTCGTTATCTCCGAATTTTTCAAAATTTGCTCCGTCCGCCCACAGGCGTTCAAGATGATAATACTCTCGCGTTTCCTCGTGAAAGACGTGAAGTATTACGCTACCGTAGTCAACGGCTATCCATTTAGCTTCGGAAAAACCGTCACGGCGAAGGGGCTCAATTCCCTCTTTGGATAATTTTTCGTCTACGTTATCAGTAAGCGATTTTACGGCGGTCGTAGATCTACCGCTTGCGATTACGAAATAGTCAGCAATGATCGATTTTTCGGACAAGTCGATAATAACGATGTCCTTGCCTTTCTTTTCGTCAAGTACTCCTGCTATCTTTTTGGCAAGCTGATAAGCGTCTTGCTTCGTTGCTTTCATTATGCGTTCTCCTTATTGTGCAAATAATATTCGTACGCTTCTTGAGTAACGGGATAAATCTCGTCGGGCGAAACGTACTTGACCGAATTTTCAAGCGAGGCTAATAATCCTGCGTCTATGCTCTTTTCGGTTTCTTTTCTTAAATAATCTACGGTCGGGAAATCCCTGAGCGGTTCGATATAGTCGGCTAAGTACACCACTTTTTCCAGCGGTGTCATATTCGGTCTACCCGTAGTATGCCACCTCACAGCTTCGATTATTTCCTCGTCTTTTATTCCAAGTAACTGCGAAAGTATTTCCGCACCAATTTCCGCGTGCCGTATAGGCAGTGGCATTCCGTCTATTCTACTGCCGAATTTCACGCCCATTTGTTCCGCTTCTTCTTTGGTGACGTATTTCCCTATATCGTGAAGAAGTAGCGCCGTAATGGCTTTATCGGTCGCCACACACGCGCGTTTTGCAAGCTTAACTCCGCACAAAGCAGTTGAAAAGGAGTGTTTAATGCGTTTCTCCTTCATATTAAAACGCTTATACAATTCGTTTACGTAATTATACTCCGAGTACAGTCCTTTCTCCGTAACGTATTTTGCCACTTCGGGCGTTAAGAACGTATTAGGCTCGTTCATAGCAATGGAAATGCGAACCTCCGAAGATGAACCTTCTCTGCCGTCAAAGTTCGCGATTTCAAACCTACTGCACAGCTTTTCAAGCTTTTTAAGTTCTCCTTCGCCAATCGGAAAAGACGGACGCGGAATAACGTACAGAGTAGCGCAAGCGGTAAGCCTGTCCAACTCTTTCCACTTTTCAAGCTCAACAATCATTTCACTTCCGATTGCGAAATACAGCTTGTTATAAGTTTTAGCAAAATGCTCTGCGGTTAGGTATGAATAATTCACGCCATCGCTTTCAAGCTCAAAAGTACTGATTTCCACTCGCTCAATATTTTGAAGTGAAATATTAAGCATATCAAGACGCTCGTCTGCGCTTGCGCCCGTCTTCGTTTTAAAGGGCGAAAGCTTACAAGGCGTTACTATGACTTTATCAAATCGACGCGCAAGATTGGCTATTAAATCAACGTGCGCCGTAGTCACCGGATCGAACGAACCGCCGAATATTATTGTTTTATTCGTAATACTCAAATTCCACGTCCATTATGCGAACGGTATCGCCGTCCTGCACGCCTGCTTTGCGAAGCGCTTTATCCACTCCGCGCTCTTTAATTTGTTTCTGGAAATATTTCAAGCTATCGTAATTATCGAGTACTACGTTTCTTGCTAACTCGTCAATCATACCACCAAAAACTTCATAGTATCCTTCTTCGATTTTAACGACGTCAAAACTGGTCTTGTCCGGTTTTTCGAATTCGAAAGGTTCGTACTCAAGAGGCTGAACTTCGGGAAGTTTCTTAAGCTCGTGGTACATTGCTTTAATAAGCTCCTCGACTCCGCTATGAATAACGGCACTCATTAATATAACGTCACGCTCCGACACCTCTTTGATTTTATCAACGACAGAGAAGTCCGTTAGCATGTCAGTCTTATTAAGCACCACAATCTGCGGTTTTTCCGCTAATGCGGGATCGTAACCGACGAGTTCTCTGTTGATAGCTTTATAGTCCTCTACAGGATCTCTACCCTCGCTTCCGCTTGCATCTATGACGTGTACGAGAAGTCGTGTGCGCTCAATATGGCGTAAAAAGTCGTGTCCGAGTCCTGCGCCTTCACTTGCGCCGTCAATGAGTCCGGGAATATCCGCAACAACAAACGAATCGTCATAAGCCGAAACCATGCCGAGATTGGGAGAAAGCGTGGTGAAATGATACGATGCAATTTTGGGACGCGCGGCGCTTATTACGGAAAGTATGGTGGATTTGCCGACGTTCGGATAACCCACAAGCCCTACGTCCGCAATTGTTTTAAGTTCGAGTGTTACGGCGTGTTCACGCGTTTTTTCGCCTGCTTGCGAAAAGTGAGGGGCTTGGCGACGCGAGTTTCTAAAAAAAGCGTTGCCCTTTCCGCCATTACCGCCCTCTGCAACAAATTTAATCATACCGTCGGAGAACATATCCGCTATAATTTTGCCACTCTCGGCGTCACGAATTACCGTTCCGACGGGAACGTCTATTACGAGATCTTTCCCCTTTTTTCCTGCGGAATATCTCGATTTTCCGTTCTCACCATTCTCTGCGCGGAAATGCTGTGAGAACTTAAAGTCCGCAAGCGTACTTTTATTCTTCACCGCTCTAAAACCAATTTTACCACCTATGCCACCGTTTCCACCGTCGGGACCGCCGTTGTTAACGTACTTTTCGGTATAGAACGAGGTGCAACCGTTACCGCCGTCACCGGCTTTTATATAAATTTTCGCTTTATCAATAAACATCTATATATCCTTTCCGTACTTTATATATTTACAATAGTCTGTCAGAGTACATAACTCACAGTCAGGGTTTCTGCTGTGACAGCGATATCTTCCGTGGAATATCAGAAGATGGTGCGCGCTTGAGCGCTTGTCCTCGGGCAGGGCTTCAACTAAATCCTGTTCAACACCTTCGGGTGTCGACTTATCTGAAAGCCCCAGCCTACGCGACGTTCTAAATACGTGCGTATCGACGGCAATGGTTTGTTCACCGAACGCTACGCTTAGCACGACGTTCGCAGTTTTCCGTCCCACTCCGCCGAGAGATAACAGCTCGTCCATAGTAGACGGTACTTTTCCATTAAAGCGCTGTAAAATATCACGGCTTGCCGATATTATATTTTTTGCTTTCGCGCGGAAAAAACCGCAGGAATGAATAAGGCTTTCAAGCTTCTCCTGCTCCATAGTCGCGAACGCTAGCGGTGTGTTATACTTTTTAAAAAGCTCCGACGTAACTATATTCACACGCTTATCCGTGCATTGCGCCGAAAGAATTACCGCAACTAATAATTCAAAGTCGGTAGAAAACTTTAGTTCACAATGCGCGTCGGGAAAATCCTTCGCGAGTTGGTCTATAATTTCAATCGCCCGTGACATATATTTAGTATACCACAATAGGGCAAATAAAGTAAAGCGTTTCAAAAAATTCTCGTATACTTTCCGTCTCTTAAATGATATGCGCCCGTAAAACTCGCAAACGAGTGAGCCGAGGGATAGAAATAATCAAATCCTGCCTTGTCTGTCAATACGGATAACGTACAGCTTCCGTAAAGATAAAGGGGCGTATCTATTATCTTGGATTTATAACCTGCTGATCTTAAAAAATTTGCGCATCTGAGCGTCTGGTTTCTTGACTTGAATATAATTATCAGCTCCATTTTTCCTGCCTTCCGAATTTCTTTTGTTCTCTTTCCGAATATCGGTTAATAGATTATTTATAGTATTTTATGTAGTAAAAAGGAGGATTGCGATGATTTATTTGGATAATGCCGCAACGACTTATTTTAAGCCAACCGGCGTTATAAATTCGGTAGGAACTGCTCTAAAGTACCTTTCGGCTAACCCTACGCGTTCGTCACACTCGGTGGCCGTTAAGGCAGGTATGATGGTTGAAGATACGAGGTGCGCTGCAGCAAAATATTTCGGTGCAAGTCCGGATAAGGTTATATTCACGCTAAACTGTACGGACGCGCTAAATACTGCCATATTCGGAACGGTCGTTAAGGGCGGACACGTAGTCACTACTGCGCTTGAACATAACTCAGTCCTCCGTCCGCTAATTAGGTTAAAGGAATTAGGTCTAATTGACTATACTATTCTTTCGCCACTTGGTGGAGGTTTCGTGACTGCCGAACAGATAGCAAGCGCCGTTAAAAGCAACACGTATATGATTATCGTCAATCACATAAGTAACGTTACGGGTGCTGTTCAGCCCATTGACGAAATCGGGTATTACGCAGAAAAACGCGGACTTCTTTTTCTCGTAGACGGCGCGCAGAGCGCAGGTTACCGCAAGATCGATATGGCAAGTTCAAAGATTTCTATGCTTGCCGTAGCTCCTCACAAGGGTTTGCATGCGCCTCAAGGCGTGGGAATGTTGATTATCAGAAAGGGCAAAATCAGACCGTTCAGATACGGTGGTACGGGTACGGATAGTGCTAAACCTCAACCTACCGAACTACCCGAAGCGCTCGAAAGCGGTACGCTCCCTACTCCTGCAATAGCAGGGCTGAACGCCGCTTTCAAATACGCTCACGATTATGGAGAGAGTAATGCAAAGAAGCTTTCGGGCGCATTTATATACACGCTTAGCGAACTTAGCAAAATACGTGGTGTTGAGCTTTATACAAAAAAAGAATACGGCGGTCCGAACATTGCCTTTAACCTGCGTAGCATGACTAGCGCGGAAGCAGGAAATATATTGTCAGACGAATACGATATATGCGTTAGGTGTGGTTTGCATTGCGCGCCGTTACTGCATAAGCATTACGGAACGATGAAAAGCGGTATGATTCGAGTATCTCTCGGCGTTGATAATACTATTGAGGAGATCAATTTCTTTCTTCAAGCGATAAAAGAACTGTCAAAGTAAGTCCAAAAAGGATAAATCAAGCATACCGCTTCCGCTAGCCGTTTTATCGTCAAGACGGCGCGCGTTCTTCATTATCACTTCCTTGACTTTATCGGGCGTATAGTACGGATGTTTTTCGAGCACGAGCGCGCACGCGCCTGCTACGAGTGGCGTGGAAATACTCGTACCGGTAATCGCCGAGTAATCGGAGTCTTTTGACGGACACACGACGTTTTCAGACGGCGCTACTACGTCGGGCTTAATAATTCCGTTGTATTTTCCTCTTGAAGAAAATTCAGCCACCTTGATTTTCTCATTTATTGACGCTCCGCCCACCGTTAACGCAAACGGACTTATCCCGGGAGATTTAACCGTACCGTATGCAGGACCGTCGTTTCCGCTACTTGCAACGACTATAATGCCTTTTGAGTGCAAAGCCTCTACGCCCGCGACAAGCGGATCGTTTTTACCCTGCGGTTCCGTACCAAACGAAGTGCATACTACTTTGATTCCGTACTTTTCGCAGTTGCTCCATATCCATTGCATTGATTGAAGTATATCTGCCGTACTACCCTCGCCGTTTGCGCTAATTGCCTTAATAGAAATCACGTTTGCGCCTGAAGCAATGCCTGCATAATTTCCCGACGACATAAGTCCGCTTCCTGCAAGCGCTCCGGTTACCGCCGTACCGTGACCGTTGTCATCGTACATCTCGGTCTTGCCGTTTATAACGTCCACGAATTCGCTAACTCTGTTTGGGAGCAGAAAGTCAAGGTGTGGAGATAATCCCGTGTCGATTACGGCGACGGTCACTCCTCGTCCACCGAACGGCGCTCCTGCTTTTTTAGTGCGACAGGCTTGACGTACCGAATCCATAACTACGGAAACTTTCGCTACCTTGGAAGCAGAAACTACGTAGTTTTCGGCATAGGAAAAGTTTTCTCCCTCGGCAACGACAGCGGAGATAAAAGGCAGAATATGCGTCAGTCGCGAAAAACGTGCAATTAGCCGTGCGCCTTCGGAAAAATCCCGAAGCCTGACGATATACGACTGCAAATCAGCTACCTATCAGCCTCAATAAATGATCGAGCTTTTGAACCTGAGCGTTCGACAGATAAGGTCTCATTCTGTCCATATCTTTTTTAAGCGACTCAAAATCAAAAGTACCTTCCGACTTTTTGGAAGCAACTTCCTCCATCAGTTTGGAAAACAAGGTATCCTCACTCATATTGGAGTACTTATCCATAATTTCGCCGACTTTCTGCTTAGCTTCGTCATTATTATTCACGGTAGATTTATAATTTTTCAGACTTTTACGCATACACTTTATCATATGTCAGCATATACATTATTGTGACTTAAAAGGAGATCTTATGGACATCAATTCAATTCTTCCCTTGCTTCTCGGCAATAACAACGGCATGGATAAAGCAAAGCTGTTTTCCATGCTAACGGGCGGTAAGTCCGAAGCCCCTTCCCCCATGCCTGACGTCAATAATTTAAGTAGCATTATGCAAATGCTGACAAAGAAAAAAGCCCACAGCAAAGCTATGGGCCTTAGTACCATTACTTCTTTTGCGCCTGCCGATATTTTAGGCGCATTAGTTAAATTATTAGCAGTTTAAATGCGGTTTAAACCGTCCTTTATTGCTTGCGCTTTAACCGCTTCGGCTACCGTACTTGCAACTCTGGGATCAAGCGGAGAAGGAATAACGTAATCTGCATTAAGCTCTTCGTCCGTAACGAGCGATGCGATAGCGTGCGCTGCGGCAAGCTTCATATTCTCGGTTATTGCGCTTGCTCTGCATTCAAGCGCGCCTTTGAATATTCCGGGGAAAGCAAGCACGTTGTTAACTTGATTTGCAAAGTCGCTACGACCGGTACATACGACTTTTGCGCCCGCCTCTTTTGCCTCGTCAGGCATAATTTCAGGCGTGGGGTTTGCCATTGCCATTACGATAGCTCCCGCGTTCATGGTCTTTATCATGTCGCCGTTTATACAACCGGGAGCGGAAACGCCCACGAACACGTCTGTGCCTACCATAGCTTCCTTCAGTCCGCCCTTGCGGATTTCCTTATTCGTAATTTCGGCAAGCTCCTCTTTTGCAAAATCGAGCTTTTCTCTGCCTTTGTAGATTATTCCCGTTCTGTCAACGGCGTACACGTCTTTAACACCGTAGCCGATTAAAAGTTTTATTATTGCATTACCTGCTGCGCCCGGTCCGGACAAGCAAACTTTCATATCCGAAATTTTCTTGCCCACGAGTTTTGCCGCGTTGATAAGAGCCGCAAGAACACAAATAGCAGTGCCGTGCTGATCGTCGTGGAATACGGGTATATCTAATTCTTCTTTCAACCTCTTTTCGATTTCAAAGCAACGAGGCGCGGAAATATCTTCAAGGTTGATACCGCCGAAAGAGGGCGCGATTGCTTTGACGGTCGCTATAATTTCTTCGGTATCCTGAGTAGAAAGCACGATCGGGAAAGCGTTTACTCCGCCGAAACGTTTAAAAAGAACGCTCTTTCCTTCCATTACGGGCAAGCCCGCAATTCCACCGATATTGCCAAGACCGAGTACTGCGCTACCGTCGCTAACGACTGCAACCATATTACCTACTGAAGTGCAGGAATATGCGTAGTCGGAATTTTCGTGTATTTTAAGGCAAGGCGCGGCAACCCCGGGAGTATACGCTACCGAAAGGTCGTGCGCGTTTTCAAGAGGCGCTTTGGAAATAACCTCTATTTTCCCACCCCATTCTTCATGTTTAACTATTGCTTCTTCTTTAATATCCATATTTATCCTTTAAGCGTTTCAAGCGCCTGCGTAACGTCTTCGAGAATGTCTTCAACGTCCTCAATGCCTACCGAGAAACGAATTAGCGAAGGATCGATTCCTGCTTCTTCGAGCTGTTTATCTGAAAGCTGACGGTGAGTATGGCTTGCAGGATGAAGCATACACGACTGTGAGTCTGCAACGTGCGTGTAGATTCTGACAAGCTTTAAGCTGTCCATAAACTTAACAGCCGCTGATCTTCCGCCTTTAAGACCAAAGCAAAGCACACCGCAAGTTCCATTCGGACAATACTTTTTGCCGAGCTCGTAATATTTATCCGTTTTAAGTCCGGGATAAGTCACCCATTCAACTTCCTCGCGTGAAGAAAGGAACTCCGCAAGTCTTTGAGCGTTACCGCAATGTCTGGGCATACGGAGATGTACCGTTTCAATACCGAGAGAAAGATAGAAAGCGTTCTGAGGCGATTGAATAGCGCCGAGATCACGCATCAGTTGCGCCGTTGCCTTGGTTATATAACCGAGCTTACCGAACTTTTCAGTATATATAATTCCGTGATAGGAATCGTCAGGGGTATTAAGACCGGGGAATTTGTCACCGTAAGCAGCAAAATCGAAGTTACCGCTATCTACGATGCAACCGCCTACCTGCACACCGTGTCCGTCAAGATATTTAGTGGTAGAATGCGTTACGATATCGCACCCCCACTCTATCGGACGGCAGTTAATAGGCGTCGGAAAGGTATTATCAATAATGAGAGGTACGCCGTGTGCATGAGCGATCTTTGCTATCCTTTCAATATCGAGTACCTTAACGCCGGGATTGGAAACGGTTTCACCGAACACGCATTTAGTATTCGGGCGGAAAGCTTTGTCAAACTCCTCGTCACTTGCGTCCTGATCGATAAAGGTACATTCGATACCCATTTTCTTCATAGTTACGGAGAAAAGATTAAACGTACCTCCGTAAATAGAAGCAGTAGAAATGAAGTGGTCGCCTGCTTGACAAAGGTTGAAGATAGCAAAGAAGTTAGCAGCCTGTCCCGAAGACGTAAGCATACCTGCAACTCCACCTTCAAGAGCGGCAATACGCGCCGCAACCATATCGTTGGTGGGGTTTTGTAATCTCGTATAGAAATAGCCCGACTTTTCAAGATCGAAAAGTTGTCCCATTTCTTCACTCGACGTATATCTGAACGTCGTGCTCTGTACTATAGGTATTTGGCGAGGCTCGCCGTTACCCGGTTCGTAGCCGGCGCGTAAGCATTTAGTATCGTTTCTCATGTCGTCTCCTTAAACAAGCTGTTCAACCCAACCGAACTCGTCGGGCTTCTTACCCGTCTGGATACCGGTCAGTTCGTCGTAAACGTATTTGGTTACCTTGCCGAGTTTACCGTCACCAACGGTGTATTTCGTATCCTTATAACCGAAAGAGCCTACGGGCGAAACTACGGCAGCAGTACCCGTACCGAAAATTTCGGTAAGCGAACCGTCGAGAGAACCCTGAATTACTTCGTCAACGGAAACCTTTCTTTCGATAACGGTATATCCGCGCGATTTAAGAAGCTCAATAGTGCTTCTTCTCGTAATACCCGGAAGTATAGAGCCACCGAGTTCGGGTGTAACGACCTCGCCGTTAATAACGAAGAAGATGTTCATAGAACCTACTTCTTCCATATATTTGTTTTCGGAAGCGTCCAACCAAAGCGTCTGGTCGTAGCCCTTTCTGTTAGCTTCTTCGGAAGCAAGGATAGACGCGGCGTAGTTTACAGCCACTTTATGATGTCCCGTGCCACCCTTGCAAGCGCGCTTATAATGCTCTTCTACGTAAAGGCTGACGGGATCGAAGCCGTGAGCGTAGTATGCGCCTACGGGTGAAAGTATAATCGCAAATATATAATTCTGAGCGGCATGAACGCCAAGCGCTCTGTCCGTAGCAATAATGAACGGACGGATATAGAGCGAAGTTCCTTCTGCCGTGGGAATCCAATCCTTTTCGAGAGTGACGAGTTTTACAAGAGCGTCGTGCACGAACTCGGTGTCAAAATGCGGTATACAAACTCGCCAGCAAGATTCGAGCATTCTTTTCATATTTTCCATAGAGCGGAAAATTCTTACTTCGACCTTTTCGTTTATTTAAGCCTTAAGCCCCTCGAAAACTGCCTGACCGTAATGGAATACTGAAGTAGACGGGTCAAGCGTGAAAGGTTGATACGGCTTGATTGCCGAATTTTCATAGTCCCACGCTCCGTCATGATATTCCATCATGAACATATAATCGGTAAAATTACGACCGAATTTAAGGTCGGTATTTTTGTCCTTTAACTCTTTACATTCGATAAATTTCATATCTATTTCCTCGATTGATAAATTCAGTTTTGCCACCGGTAAGGTTGATAAGCTCTTTGAGTACGTTGCCCGGCGTGGGATACGCCAGCGTAAACCGTACTTTATCCGAGTATTCGATATCGGTAATACGTCCGCCGTTTCGGGTAACGGCGTTGGAGATTTTCCCGAAAGTGTTATAATCCGTTTCCGCAGAATATACTTCGCTGAGAGTGTAAGTGATTTTTTCCGAAGCATTGACCGCCGCTATTGCGGAGTCCGTATACGTCTTAACCAAACCGCCTACGCCCAGCTTAGTACCGCCGAAGTAACGAACTACGGCAATCAGCACTTGCCTATATCCTCCGCCGTTTATGACGGAAAGTATGGGCGCGCCTGCGGTTGAGGACGGTTCGCCGTCATCCGACGATTTGGTAACGTTGCCGGCTACGTCCGCTACGTAAGCATAGCAAACGTGCGTTGCGTCGTAATATTTTTTGCGAAGCGCCGTCAATATTTCCGAAGCTTCTTCTTCGCTTTCGATATGATAAACGTATGATATGAAGCGAGAACGCAGTACGACTATTTCCGCCGTTGAGTTGGTCAAAGTTACGTAAGAATTCATTTCAGCGTTACTTTGACGTGGAATTTTTTGCCCTTATGAAGAACGAATTCATTTTGATTTGTGAAGTCGGAAACTACTGCCGAGATAGCGGTTACTTTATCGTCACCGATCTTTACACCGCCTCCTTCGATAAGTCTGCGCGCTTCGCCCTTGCTCTTGGCTGCGCCTGCGCCGACGAGTACGTCGATAACCGAAAGGCTTCCGTCGCCGTCTATTTCTACTTCAGGCATATCGTCCATGTTTCCGCCGAACGCTGCTTTTGCCTGAGACTGCGCTTTTTCCGCTTCTTCTACGCCGTGAACGAGCTTTGTTACTTCATAAGCAAGACGTTCTTTCGCGTAGTTCATTCTCTCGTCGCGGTACTTGGTAAGTTCCATAATTTCGTCAAGAGGCATGAAAGTAAGGAGTCTTAAACATTCTTCAACCTTAACGTCCTCTACGTTACGGAAATATTGATAGAATTCGTAAGGAGTTGTGCGGTCAGCCGAAAGCCACAAAGCGCCCTTAGCCGTCTTACCCATCTTTTTGCCTTCGGAGTTAAGAAGAAGCGGACAGGTTACTGCAAACGCGTCGATATGCTTCTTTCTTCTTATAAGGTCTGCGCCTGCGAGAATATTACTCCACTGGTCGTTACCACCCATTTCAAGGCGCACGCCGAACTTCTCGTTAAGCATTAGGAAGTCGTACGCCTGCATAAGCATATAGTTGAATTCAAGGAAGGACAAGCCTTTCTCCATACGCATTTTGAAACATTCTGCGGTCAACATTTTGTTTACCGAGAAATATACGCCTATGTCACGGAGAAATTCAACGTAGTTAAGGTTAAGAAGCCAATCGGCATTATTGACGATCATCGCGCCGTTCTCGCCTTCAAAAGTCAAGAACCGCGCCATTTGTCCCTTAATACATTCCACGTTATGTTCGATCTGCTCTTTGGTGAGCATACTGCGAAGGTCGGTCCTGCCCGACGGATCACCTATCATGCCCGTACCACCGCCCACGAGAGCAATGGGCTTGTGTCCTGCTTTCTGCATATGCGCCATTGCCATAATGGGGATATAGTGTCCGATATGAAGCGAGTCTGCCGTAGGATCAAACCCTACGTAGAACGGTATGGATTCTTTACCGAGTAATTCGTATAAATCGTCTTCGTAAACCGTCTGACCGACAAAGCCACGTTCGCGAAGTACGTCAAGAGCGTTTTTCATTTCTGTTTCTCCGTATTATAATTTAGCAAGTTTTTCTTTAAAGAGGTCACCGAGACGTTTTATGCCCGTTTCGATCTGCTCTGCGTTTGCATAAGAATAGTTAAGACGTATATAGTTTTCCGTTCCTTCAGGCTCTGCGAAGAACACGCTACCCTGTATATAGGCGACTTTCTTTTCAATCGCTTCGGGGAAAATCTTAATAACGTCAATACCTTTGGGGAATTTGCCCCAGATAAACAATCCGCCGTCAGGATCGGTACATTCAAACTCTTCGGGCATATAATTCTTTATAGCGTTACTCATGCACGCTTTCTTATCACCGTAAATCTTAACTGCTTTTTCAAGATCGGGCTCAAGATATCCGCGCTTTAAGTATTCGTAAGTTATCATCTGCGAAAGATTGGGAGTATGTAAATCCGTTCCCTGCTTACAGATTTCCATTTTACGGATAATTTCGGGAGTTGCGCAAGCCACGCCCGTGCGGTTGCCCGGCGATACGATTTTAGAGAATGACGAAACAAATATCACGTTACCTGCCGTGTCCATACTCTTCATGCTCGGAACGTACTCGCCCTTGAAACGGAGTTTGCTGTACGGATCGTCCTCGATTACCATAACGCCGTACTTGGCAGTCAGCTCTGCAATCGCTTTTCTATTTTCCGCGGTATAAGTCTTACCCGTAGGATTAGAGAAAGTGGGCACGCAGTATAAAATCTTGGGATTATGTTTCTTAATCTTAGCTTCGAGATCTTCAAGATCAAGTCCGTCGTCATTGGCGTTTACACCCTTACACACAGCTTCGTATGAGTTTGCTATCTGTAAGAACGCAAGATACGTCGGGTTTTCAACGAGCACGACGTCGCCGGGATTGATAAACGTCTTGAGCGCGAGGTCGATTCCCTGTTGTCCACCGCTTATAACGAGAATATTATCTACCGTAGCGTCCGATATGCCTGCCGACTTAACGTACTCAACCAGCTGATTGCGGAGTTCGGGAAAACCAGCGGTGAGTCCGTATTGGAGTACGCGAGCAAACGACGGCGACGAAGTGACGTCTGCCGTAATTTCTTTTACGCGCTCGGTAGGCAGACATTCGATTGCGGGATTTCCACCTGCAAAGCTTATTATCTCGGGATTTCCGAGCAATTTGAATATCTCACGGGTTGCAGTTCCGTTGAGATTTGCCATTCTTGATGCGTAGTTATAGTTCATAATTTCAGTTCCTTTTACTTCTGCTAATTATTATACTAGCGCGTTAAAAAAAAGTCAAGGAATTGCAAAAAGATATGAAGGTTTTGTTATATATCGCTTGCAAAAAGGCAGGATTAACCTGCCCTAAATTTTGTCACTCCGAATTTGCGGTTAAGCTTAACTGCTTTGACGAAAATAAATATTCCTACGGAAGCGGACAGAACGCCGAAAACGAGTCCCGAAACGCCGTTAACGTATGAGGCGTTACCTATTTCTAACCACGTCAAAAGTACTGCTTCCGTAGTTACTATCGCGACGAGAGAAGTCACGAAGTTTATACATTTCAAACCCTCCATAAGAAGGTCTTTGTCGCGCCTAGCGCGGATAATGCCCATAACGGCGAGAGTTATTTCCACGAAAGAAACCGAGCAAAGGACTATGGACGTTAGCATTCCATAACGCGACAGTTGCTCGAAAAAGATAATATAGCGCATAACTGCGATTATATAGCATACTGCGCCTATAAATATAATTATTCCGATACGCTTATAGTATTTGATTTCCTTTATAGTTTCGCCCTCACTTACTTCTCTGCCATGGAAATATATGCGCTTGCCCATACCGATACACAGCACGTATGCTCCGCTTACGCATGCAAAGAAGTATGAAGACATTATGCCGAGAAAGATTTTAACTCCTCCGCTTAAAAAATTGTATATCATGCTCACGGTAGACGTGATGCGAGCGCGCTTTTGAGGACTTAGCGCTCTGAATTTACGAATAAGTTCCAGCATATAGCACCGCTAAGGTAGTATACTTCATGGAACTGAATTTTATTTGAAACTACCCTTTGATTTCACCGCAAGCAATTTTTATCCCCGAATTGCCGGCAGGCTGTGAAGTAAAGTCGTCAACCCCTGAGTGAATAAGTATAGTTTTGCCGACGATGTCCTTGACCGTAAATCGATCTGTAAGAACTGCGGAAAAAGCGTATCCATTAGAGGCAAAAAGCGGTGGTAAATCTCCTGCGTGATAAGGGTGCGGACATTCGTAGGGATTGTAGTGCATACCCGTACGCGCAAATGGGTCCTCTGCGCTACCCGAGCACGAGCTTCCCTCGTGAATATGGAAAGCATATATCGACTTTTCGCACGCGCCTTCCTGCGTTGGTAGTCCGCCTACTTCGCTGACTACCACTACTCCGTACTTAGTTTGATAAAACCGCACTCTGCCGTGAATTTCATAATACTTTTTTTGACCGCTGATCATAGCCCATGCGTCCGGCCTATGACTTAGTAATGAAGAAAAATTAGGGAGTTCATAGTTCATGTTAAAACCTCACAAGATATTTACTAAAAATATATTCCATGCAAGGCAAAAGAGTGAAAAAATAAAAGCGAGGTCAGCCTCGCTTTTAGTGATTAGTAGTTTTCAAGTAGTGATTTATAGAACTCGGAGTAGTCGGTACGCTTTGCGTTTGTGAAGTCTATTGCTTCGCGTGGATGGCGATTAAGCAGCCCCGTGAACATATACTGAAGATCGTATCCCCACGTTACGCCGTCACGCTTTAATTGAGTCATATATTTTTCGGAAAATTTAAGTAAGGAATAGATGTTATATTTGGGATTTTTGAGGAAGCCGAGGAGTAATTCAGAAGAACAGTTGCCTGCGCCACGTCCCATACCCTGAACGGTCACGTCGAGATAAGAAACCCCGTATGACAACGTTTCAATCGTATTTGCAAATGCAAGGTTCTGATTATTATGAGCATGAAAACCTACCTTCTTGCCCGTGTTTTCCACGGTTTTGAGATAAACTTGGGCAAGCTCCAAAGCGTTTTCGGGATAGAGTGAACCGTAACTGTCGACGAGATAGATTACGTCTACGCTTGATGCCGAAAGCATAGTAAGAGCTTGAGTTACCTGGTCCAAATTTGCCTGTGAGATTGCCATTAAGTTACAAGAAGTTTCATAACCAAGTTGATGGAAATGTTCAATCATATCAATCGCAGCAGGTATCTGGTGAATATAGCACGCCACACGAACCATGTCGATAACGCTTTCCGTTTTAGGCAAAAAATCGGTCTTATAGTCACATCTGCCCACGTCTGCCATAACGGCTATTTTAAGATCGGATTTATTATCTCCTACTATCGCGCGAATATCTTCTTCGTCACAGAATTTCCACTTTCCGAAATCACTTTTAGAGAACATATTCTTGCTCGCCTTATAGCCGAATTCCATATAATCAATACCGCTCTTTATATTCGTTTTATAAAGTTCGGTAACAAACTCGTCGGTAAAGTTAAAATTATTACAAAGTCCACCGTCTCTAATCGTAGCGTCAAAAACTTTTATATCGTCTCTGAAACTCATCAAATTACCTTTTCTCATGTCGCGCATCTCCTAAAGTTTGTAAAATTATTTAATATTATAGCAACATAATATACGTTTGTCAAATGCGTAATTGAAAAAAAACAAATAAGGTTCAACTCCTTTCCACAACTGCAATAAAAAATACAGATGCCCAAATAGGCATCTGTATTTTGGTGCGGTTGACAGGAGTTGAACCTGCAACCAAAGCTAAAAAATCACAATATATAGTGGTTTAGACTATAAAATAATCACAATATATTGCGATTTTTGAAAGTGTTCCCCAAAAATTCCCCAAAAATTTTATTAAATAAATAGCCTGTAATCGTAAAAAACCCCGGCAATCTCATTAGATTGTCGGGGTTAACCTTTTGCACTTGAGTGCAAAATTATTCTTTTTCCTCTTTTTCCTCTTTTTCCTCTTCGGGTTTCCAGATTTCGCTAAGTCCGAGCTCTTTTTCAAATATGCTATTACGTCGCTCGAAAACAGATATGGTATAATTGCAATAGCGATTCATAGCCGCTATGCCTTTAAGTACGGCAGATATAATGTATATCGCATGACTAAACGCTGCAGCGATTGAAAATTCCATAATCAGCTCAGTTATAACTATAAGCATAGCCGCCGCAAAGATTACAAAGCGTATTGCGTCTTTAATCAAAAGTCTCGCGCGAAATCCCTTTCGATTGTCTTTAATAGAGTCATTCTGCTCATATTCAATAACTCCTTTATTATAAAGCTCTTCAGACGTAATCCTTTCGTAATCTTTGTATGCCCCACTTATAATCTTATCAATAATTTTATTGAATTTTTTAGCGCTTTCGCCGTCAATGCAAAATTGATGTATAAGTGATTTGCGAATTTCTGTCTTCTTGGCGGCGTCTCCCTCATTAAGTAAAGGTTCTAAATCCCCCCACTCGATCCTTGCATTAATTTTGTGCGCATGTCGCAAATAACAAGCATGCCTATAGGATTCAGTGAGGTTTATTGCAACTTCGTCAAGTTTATTGTGAAGTTTTCGCGCATAGATCAGATCCACTCGAAGTTCGTTTGTTTTGAGAGTTCGACAAAGACGTGATTTAATTCTATTCTTGCGCTCATCGTATCCATGATTAATTATCATGTTAATCACAAAAATGCTCAAGAGCGTTTGCGCAAATATAACCATCCAGTTCCACCAATTGCCGAGTGCCTCAAGACTGAATTCCACCTCGGTATCAGTAGAAACAAGGGATTGCATCCAACCGATAAATATTGAAACAATTACGACGAATACAACTTCTCCACCGAGAA